>DAISKN010000132.1:0-12460 GCA_036820975.1 Acidobacteriota bacterium
CCTGGTGCACCGCGACGGGGTCTTCACCGCGATCTCCGGCGCCTGCAACCACGAGGGCGGCGAGCTCGGCGAGGGCCGCCTCGAGGGCGTCGACGTGGTGTGTCCCTGGCACAACTGGAAGTATCACCGCAGGACGGGAGAGGGCGAGCCGGGGTTCGAGGAAGACCGCGTTCCCCGCCACGATCTGCGTGAGGAAGACGGGAAGCTCTACTTGAACCTCACGCCGGCAACCAAGCGGCACAAAGCTCCGCACCCGCCCCATCCTCTCGAGCGTCCGATCGAGCGCGAGCCGGGAGCGATCCGCGTCGCCGGGATCTCGACCACGGTGATGGACGAGAAGAACCCCCGCTACTCCACGTCGGAGGCCTTGCTCACGACGGCGCTCGAGCACGCTTCGTCGAAGCTCGGCGCCGAAACGAAGCTCATCAAGCTGAACGACCTGAAGTTCCGCGCCTGCGAAGGCTACTACTCGAAGAGCGCCTCCGCTTGCACCTGGCCCTGCTCCATCACCCAGATGGACTCGAAAGACGAGATGGATCAGGTCTACGAGGCGCTGGTGTTCTGGGCCGACGTGGTGCTGCTCTCGACCCCGATCCGCTGGGGAAGCGCGAGCTCGCTCTACTTCAAGATGATCGAGCGGCTCAACTGCGTCCAGAACCAGATCACCATCCGCGATCGAGTCCTCATCCGGAACAAGGTCGCTTCATTCATCATCACCGGAGGACAGGACAACGTACAGGCCGTCGCGGGCCAAGCGCTCATGTTCTTCGCCGAGCTCGGCTTCCAGTTTCCGCAGTTTCCGTTCATCGCCCACTCCCGAGGCTGGTCGTCGGAAGACATGGAACGAAACGTCGCCGAGGTCAGGGAGAACGAGGAGCTCCACCAGGGAGCTAGAGAGCTCGCGCACCGGGCCGTCGAGCTCGCTAAGGTCCTGCTCGCGAACGAGCTTCAGGGAGCGAAAACCGAGCGCGGCGGCCGGAAAGCCCACGCCATCGAGCGCTAAGCTCCAACAGAACAGAAAGAAAAAAAAGCAAAGGCGCCCTAAGGATCGCAGGTCACCCACTCGCCCTGCGGAGTTCGTCTCTCCGCCCAGATGTACCAGTACTCGCCGTCGTAGGTCCAGAAGCCCGCCTGCATCGCGAGACCTTCGCGCGATTCTGTCTTGCGGCAGGCCCGCGACTGGTAACAGCCTTGGCGGTCCCCCGGCGCCCTCATCACCTGACGCAGGCCCCGCCGGTTGTCGACGAAGTCGGCGCCGCATTTCTCGGTGAGGACGGTGCGGGCGTCCTCTTCGCGGTCGGGGGGCTTCGGTCCTCTCGTTCTCTCCGGCGCCGCGCAGCATCGGGCCGTCTTCCAGATCTCGACCTGTCCCTCCATCTGGCGAAGGAGTGGGCCGAAATCCGCGTGTCCCTTCTCCTCGAGGAGCTTCCCCAGGTGCACGAGGGTCGCGGCGAGAGGCGTTATCTCGGGCCTCGGGTCGCACGAGAGGCAGTCGCTCTCCTCCGCGACCCGGCGGCTCTCGACGACGGATCGCAGGGAGTCGAAGGCGTCCGAGAGATGGCTCTCGACGCCGCGGCAGGAGTCCAGGTTCGAAGCACCGGAGCAGTCGGGAAGGGAGAGCCCCAGAGCGAACGCTTCCTCGAGGTCGCGCTTCGCCTCAGCGATGGCCACCGGATCTTCGGCGGAGCAGGGGCGGCAAACCTGCAGGAAGAGTGCTATCGCGAAAGCGAGACTAGACATTCCTAAATTGGCCAGGCCTCCTGGCGGTAGCCCATGTCCCAGAACATCCACTCGTATCTGCTGGTGGTGACGAAGTGGCGAATCATGTTCGCCCGGGAGGCCGGGCCCTCGTCCTTCGCCGCCTCGTCCATGATCCCGAGGACCGCCTGGACCGTCGCATCGTAGGCCTCGCTCCCGTAGTTGTCGATCCAACGCTGAAAGAGAGGATTGGGAGAGCCTTTGCGCGAGAGCGCTTTTCCCACTTCCGCGTAGATCCAGTAGCACGGCAGGAGCGCGCTCAGGGCCTCGGCGAACGAACCCGAGTGCGCCGTCGCCAGGAGGTAGCTGGTGTACGCGAGGTTCGTCGGGGCCGGCGGCCTGGCGCGGACTTCCTGTTCGGAGAGCCCGAAGTCCTTGAAATAGCTCTCGTGAAGAGCCCGCTCCGCTTCGAGCGACGCGATGGCATCCCGGTCGAAGGCGACGATCCACTCGTCGCGGGGCGCCTTCGACGCCAGGACCGAGAGCGCCCGGGCGAAAGCGGTCAGGTAGTAGGCATCCTCCACGACGTAGAAGCGAAACGCCGAGAGATCGAGAGTGCCGTTCGAGAGTCCCTCGAGGAACGGGTGGAGGAGGATGTTCCGGTAGACCGGCTCGCCCGCCGCCCAGAGCTCGCCGGTGAATCCGCTTCGCAGGGCCCGCGTCATGACGGGCTCAGCGGCCGCCCCGCGCGGGGACGCGCGGTTTTTGCCCATCGTCGCGGAGAGCCTGGAGGCCCAGCTCGTCGATCCGTCGCAGGATGAGCGCGCGCCGCTCGAGAACCTGGGCGCGATTCTGACCCCAGACGTAGGGTTTGATGGCCTTCTCGATCTCGTCCTCGCTGACGCGCCGCAGCCTCTCGATCAGTGACGCCGGATAGCGCGTCTCGTAGCTCTCACGGGCGGCGTCGTAGGCGACGTACCAGAACTTCGCGTGGGTGCCGGTGCCGGAGGCGTTCAAGTTGTTCAACAGGGTCTTCTGGTAGCGGAACGTCTTGGAGTTGTCGATGAGCAGGAGCTGGTGGTCGGGGGAGACCATGGCGTTGTTGAGGTGCCGGTCGATGTTGGCGATGAGGTCGTCGAAGAGCCACATCATGCTGACCTGCTCGCGCCACTTCTCGACGTCGGGAAACTCCCCCTCGAACTTGCTCATCACCGTTCCCGTCACCCAGAGCTGGAGGCAGCCCTTCCTGCCTTTGACGCTGCGAGGGACCGTGGGCGGGACCATCCCGAGGCCGAGGACCTTGTCGAGCTCGTAGGCCGCGACCTCGCTGCGCCAGCTGTCGTGGTCCTTGTCGACCTTCTTGAAGATGGCGTTGCGCACGACGCCGTCGAGCTCCAGCGTGACCTTCTCGGGATTGGTGATGCCCTCGCCGAGCTTCTTTCTCTCAGTGATCTTGGCCTCCCGCAGGAAGTGTTCGATGGCCGCACGGTCGGGCCACTCCGTGCCCATGCGCTGGGCGGCGGCAGGAGCGGATCCGCTCGCGAGCGAGACGAGGAGAATCGCGGGAAACGCGGTACCACGCATCGACCTCCTTTGATACACCGCTTCGCGTCGCTTTTCAAATACCCCGGCTTATAATCACGTTCCTGCAAGGAGGTGGGTCGTGCCGCAGTTCCGAGTCGCCCTGTTCTTGCTTCTCGCGTCGCCCGCCTGCGAGGTTCGCGCTCCCCATGGCGATGCGCCGCAGCCGATGCCGCTCGAGGCCGAGCTGACGCAGGCCCTCGACGCCCTCTCGGCGAAGAGCTCCCTTCACGCGAAGCACCTTCCCACGGGACGAGAGATCGCGATCCGCGCCGACGAGCCCATGAATACCCTGAGCGTCATCAAGATCCCCATCATGGTGCTCGCGTACCGCGACGCCGAGGCGGGGAGGCTGGACCTCGACGAGCGATACACCCTGAGGCCCGAGGATCGGCGGCGCGGGAGCGGGCTGCTTCAGACATTCGCGCCCGGGCTCTCTCCCACTTATCGCGACCTGGTGACCCAGATGATCGTGACCAGCGACAACACCGCGACGGATCTCCTCATCGCGCGCCTCGGCCTCGACCGGGTGAACGCTCTCCTGGAGGAAGTCGGTTTCCGGGAGACGCGGCTCCTGCGGACCACGGGGGACCTCTTCCGGAGAGTCTGGGAGCTCGAGGACCCGGCGAACTCCGCGCTCTCCCCCGCTGAGGTCTTCGACCGGGGCTTTCCGAACGATGAGGGCGCGTTCGAGCGGAGCTTCACCTTCGAGGGCGACCCCGAAGAGTGGCTCGGCAGCACCACGGCGCGCGAGACATCGCTGCTCCTCGAGCGGATTCACAAGGGCGAGATCGCGAGCCGCGCTTCGTGCGACGAGATGATCGGAATCCTCCGCCGGCAGTTCTACTCTTCGAGGCTTCCCCGGTTCCTTCCCGACGGGGTCGACGCCGCGCACAAGACGGGAGACTGGCCCCCCATCGCCGGAAACGACGTCGGAATCCTGTACCATCCCGGGGGCCCGACGATCGTCTCCATCTACGTGAACCAGAACCGCACGGATTTCAACGAGGTGGAGGAGACCCACGGCGAGATCGCCCGGAAGCTCGTCGAGGTGTGGGGGCGCCGAGACCCGCGATGAGTTGACGGGCGCTCGATGACGAGGCTGGCGTAGGATATGTAGAGGGAGAGGTTGAACATGAAGTACCGGGTTCTGATTCAGCCCGATGAGGACGGCGTCTATGTCGCAGAGTGTCCCAGCCTGCCCGGCTGCATCTCGCAAGGCAAGACGCGGGGCGAAGCAGTCGCCAACATCCAGGAGGCCATCGAGGGATACCTCGAGAGCCTCAAGGCCCACGGAGATCCGGTCCCGCCTGCCATCACCGAAGAAGTAGTGGAAGTCCCTGAATGACCAAGCTCCCGGTGGTTTCAGGCCGGGATGCGGTGAAGGCGTTCGGGAAGCTCGGTTACGCGTTCGACCGGCAGCGTGGAAGTCACATCATTCTTCGTCAGGCAGCGCCTCCGCATCGCCGTCTGACCATCCCCGACCATAAGGAGCTGAGCAAAGGAACTTTGCGAACGCTCCTCCGCGAGGCCGGCCTCAACGTGGATGAGTTCACGAAACTTCTTTGAGGGCAGTTCGCCCCTCTGAGCTCGTGCGCACCAGGACTCAGTCAGGGACGGCTACGGCGCGGAACAGGAGCGCGTAGTCGCCGTCTTCCCAATCCAGGTCCTGGACCAGGCCGAAACCCGCAAGCTCCATCTCGGAGACGAGAAGATCCTTGTCGATGCCGTGCCCCGACCGGGACGATGGCACACCCTCCGGGCGATCCCAGCTCCTTCGGGTCCCGAAGTCGATGATCAGCAGGAGCCCGCCTTCTTTCAGAGCCCGTCTCATGCTCGCCTGCATCGCCGCGGGATTCTGGAAATGGTGATAGACGCGCCGGAGGAGAACTCCATCGCAGCAGGACTCGGAGAGTCCCGTCGCTTCCTGCGTTCCCCGCACGACCTCCACGTTTCCGAGCTTCTCCCGGCCGACGCGCTCTTCGATCTTCTTCAGGTCCTCCGAGTCCACCTCGGTGGCGTAGACCCGTCCGCTCTCTCCCACCGTGCGTGCGAGTGCCACGCTGTACCGGCCGTCACCCGCGCCGACGTCGGCGAATCTCTCTCCGGGGTCGACGTCGAGGACTTCGACGAGGCGGGAGAGCTCCTTCGAGTCGACTTCTTCGTCGGCGGCGAGGATTCCGCAAGCGAGGAGAATCAGAAGGGGGAAGGCGGCGCGCAGTTTCATGCGGTGCTCCTTCGGCTCATATTCACCCAGGAGGGCGACTTCTCCAAATAGGTCCTGGCCACGAGCCCGAGCTTTTCGCCGAAGCTCAAGCCGACCCTCCGGCCGAGCACCCGATATCCCGAGCTCTCGATGCGCTCGAGCACCCGGTAGTAGACCGAGCCCATGAGGCAGGTGCAGCGCCTCGTGTCGGAGGCGATCATCGAGAGGAGCGGCTCCGCGCGGTGGTAGTAATCGCGGACTCTCTGGACCTGGAACCTCATGAGCTCGGAGAACTCCCTCGTCATTCTCTTCGCCTTCAGGTCCTCCTCGCGCACGCCGAATCGCGAAAGCTCGTCTTGAGGGAGGTAGACGCGCTCCTTGTCGAGGTCCTCACCAACGTCCCTGAGGATGTTCGTGAGCTGGAACGCGGTCGCGAGATCGCGGCCGCGCTCGACGGCGGAGTCCCCTCGATAGCCGAAGATCGCGAGAGACATCGTCGAGATGGTGGTGGCCACGAGCTCGCTATAGGTCATGAGCTCCTCGAAATCGGCGTAGCGCTTCTTCACCAGGTCCATGCGGCACCCCTCGATGAGCCCGGCGAAGGCGGACTGCGGGATGGGATACCGCGAGACCGTGTCGGCCAGAGCGAGGGTGACGGGCCGGGTCGGATTCCCCGCGTAGCACCGCTCGAGCTCTTTCTCCCACGCGTCGATCCTTTCCCGGACATCAAGTCCCGGGGCACCCGGCGTCTCGTCCACGACGTCATCCACGAAACGGCAGAAGGCGTAGCTGGCGTATACGGCGTCGCGCTTTCCCCTCGGGAGGAATCGGAAGCCGACGGAGAAGTTCGCTCCGTACCGGTGGGCCACCCGCCGGCAAGCGGCGTAGGCCTCGCGGAGATCCGTCGTCTCTGGGCTCATTCCTCGAGGTATCTGGCCACGAAATCGGCGGGAAGGGGCTCGGGCTTTCCCGCGCGCCCCTCTCGCGGGCGGCACCAGGCGCACGGAATCTTGTGGCCGCAGGTCTCGGCCTTCCCGAACACACGCTCGGCGATGGGCCGAAGAGCGAGACGCCACCAGGACGGACGGGCCCAGGAGTGGAGGAACTCACGGAAGTCGCGGCGCGTCGATTGAGACACGAACTGTCGGAGGCCGTGGCGGCCGAGCGACTCGTAGAGCAGCCGGGCTCCAAGGCTAGAGCGCATGCCGCGGAGCAGACGCCCCCTCCAGAGCTCGTCGAACGGAACTTTCTCGACCAGGCTTCGCGCGGCTAGGTGGCCCGAGATCAGCGCGTAGCGAATCCCGAGGCCGAAGAGATAGTCCTGGAATCCGCCCGCTTCACCCGCGAAGAGCCGGCTCTCCCGCTCGGAGCTCCCGTGGAGGAAGAAGTTCATGTAGGAGTATCCCGGCCTCGGGCTCTCGATATCGAAGGGCGCGATCTCCTGGAACCGGACGACCGCTTTGTCGAACTGTGCCTCGAGCTTTCCATAGCCGTCCAGGAGCGCCAGACCCAGCGTGGCCCAGCCGCCGAGCACGAAGAAGTAAGCGTAGCCGCCGGGAGCGAGGTCGGGGTCGAAGATCACCTCGACGCGATCGCGGGCGCCGGTCCTGAAAGCAATCTCCTTCGCGATTCCGTCCGCGGGGCCGGGACCGGTGGCGACGATGTCCGCCTCCTCCGGCGCGAGCTTGCGGCGGTAGTGGATCTCCGCCCCGAGCGCGGTCGCCTGGGCCTCGAGAGCGCGGTCGAGTGTTCCCTCCTCGACCCCGCGGCGAAGGAAGTAGCCGTAGGGAGCCCTGCTCCGGACTTCGATCTTCTTACCCCGATCGTCCAGGAGGTGCGCCCAGGTCGCGGGGAGGTGCTCGAACGTCGGCTCGATACCCATCGACCGCAGCTCCTCGAGCGCGTCTTCCCTCCGGCTGTAGTTTTCGAGGATCTGCCACTCGCCGATGAATCGCGCCCCCACCGCGTCGCGGCGCTCGAAGACCGCGACCGGGACTCCCGAGCGGCGCAGATGGATCGCCGCCGCCAGACCCGCGGGGCCGGCGCCGGCGATGGTGACGGTCTTCACTTAGTGCTCGCCTCGCTCTCCGCTCGGCTCGCTCCCCGCGCTCCTCGCGCGGGGAGGACGGCCAGATTCCCTCGGCCTCGCGCCTTCGGCGCAGCCGCTTCCTCCTGGCCGGGCTCGCTCCGCTCGCGCAGGCTGCAGTTTCATTTTTCAGCAGCCTGCGAGAGGAGTTTCTCCACGCAGGCGTCCCACTGTACGGGACGCACGTCCGCCTCGCCGTTCTCTCCCATGCGCCGGGCGACGTCGGGACTCTCCGCCCAGACGTCGAGCTGCTGCGCGATCTGGAACGGCTCGGGAAGGAGCACGTATCCCGAGCGGCCCACGGAGACGATCTCCGCCGGGCCGCCGCTGTCCATGCAGGTGAGGACCGGCTTTCTCGACCGGAACGCCTCCATGGTGACGAACCCGTAGTCCTCCATGAAGGGAGCGAAGAAGACGCCGCGACAGCGGGCATAGTGGCGGACGAGCTCGGCGTCGTCGATGCGGCCCACGAAATCGATCCGCTCCGAGACTCCGAGCTCGGAAGCGAGGCGTTTCAAGCTCTCCTCCTCTTCCCCCGTCCCGGCGATGACCGCGCGGAGCTCTTTCGACTTCACCTTGGCCATGGCCTTCACCAGGAGGTCGATGCGCTTGAGCGGGTGGAGCCTCGAGACCGAGAGCACGAACGGCTCGTAGCCCTCGGTGCGATAGGGCCTCTCGGGCGGCGGCGGATAGAGCACCTCGGAGGGGATGTCGCCGAACTCGCGAAGGCCGGCGGCCACGGTCTTGGACTGGGCGTAGAGTTTTTTCACGTTGCGCGTGAGGAAGTAGCGATCGGCTCTATGGATGAGCGCCCGCCGCACCGACTCTTTCACGACACCCTTTTTCGAGATCCTGCGCTTCAGCGCCGGCCAGAGGTCGTAGTACTCGCGCATCCGGTGGTTGAGCCAGCAGACGTGCTTCGGATGGCGGACGGCGTAGCTCGGATAGCGGAGCGAGATGACGTGGTCTACGGGCCGGCCGTCGCCGCTCTCAGAGACGTCGGTGAGCCAGTTGGCGAGGTAGGCCGCGAACTGGCGGCCGAATCGGTTCTGGGGCGTTTTCACGATCTCCGCGAGGTGTCCCTGCCGCGAGAGTGCGGCCGTCAACTCCTCGGCGATTACCCGGTGCCCGCCGCTGACGAAGGGGACGTCCGAGGTCACGACGAGGATGCGTTTCAAAGGACTCCGATCAATGCCGTGGGGCCCCACCCCCACGGCTCTCGCTCCGCGACTCGCTTCGCTCGCGCTGCGCTCGGGTTGACGACTCTTCATCACTGCCGTGGGGCCCCACCCCCGCGGCTCTCGCTTCGCTCGAGCTGTGCCGTGGACGCAAATCCCTCCCAAGCATAGATCAATCCCCCGGGGAGGTTCCCGACGACTCCGAGCCCGAGGATGAGGACCGACAGCACGAAAGCGCCGTCGGGATCCATGCCCACCTGGGAAAAGAGCGCGACGTAGGCGGCGTTCGCCGTCCCCCACCCGCCGACGGAGATCGGGAGCATGGTGACGACGAGGATCGGAGGGACGAAGCAGAGGAAGTAGACCGCCGGGGTCCCGAGATCCATCGACTCCGAGAGGAGATAGGCCTGGAGAACCCGCAGGAGCTGGACGCCGATCGAGATCGCGAGGACGACGCCGAGGACGCGGGGCTTCTCCCGGTAGCGCGCCATGGCCTCGACCCCCTTGCGGATCCACTCCCCGAATCGTCCCTTCGCCGAGCCGAACCGCTCGATGAGCATCGCGTGCACCGGCCGCGCGAGGGCGGAGCCGAGAACGGCGAGGAGCGCTATGGACGACGCGAGCACCACGTAGAGGAGCGCGGGATGTGGATAGACCCGGTAGAAAACAACGAGCGATAGCAGCCCGACGAGCAGCATCGACAGAAGACCGATGAGGCGATCGACGGCAACCGACGCCACCGACTCGATGCCCTTCGAGGTCAGGCGCGAGAACGAGATCGCCCGCACCGCCTCGCCGCCGACGCCGCTCGGGAGGAAGCTCCCGAAGAACGTGCTCAGGAAGAAAATCTTGAAGAGCTTCGAGCGCGCCGCGTGGACTCCGAGGGCCTCCACCAGCTTCATCCAGCGGACGGCCATCAGAGCGCGGTCGGCGAGGACCGCGAGGAGGGTGAGGGCCACGAGGCCGAGGTCCGCGCGGCGCAGGAAGCGGAGCATGTTCGACGTGTCGAGCCTCGAGACCATGAACAGAACCAGGCCGATGCTGACCGCGATGCGCAGGAAGAATGAAAGACGCTTCGGGAAAGACTTCACGAAGAAACCGCTCGAGCCTCGCGCAGGTACGAAAGCCCGCTCTCTTCCCCATCCTCGAGAAAGGCGAAGTCCTTCCCGTAGTCCCAGCGCGGCCGGCCTCCCGAGGCCCGGTATCGATCGACGAGGAGCTCGTAGAGCTTCTCCATCTTGTGGACGAAAGTCCGGATGTCGAACCGGCGGGAGCTCTGGAGCGCTCTTTCGGAGAGGCGAGGGGCGAGACCGGGCTCGTCGAGAACCCGCTCGAGGGCGCGGGCCAGGGCCCCTTCGTCCTTCGGAGGAACGATGAGGGCGTTGTCGGCGTCGACGAGGACGTCCCGGAGGCCGTCGACGCTCGTCGCTACGATGGGCTTCTTCATCGCCATCGCCTCGAAGACCGTGAGCGGGGTGCCTTCCCAGAGCGAGGGAAAGACGGAGACGTCGAAGGCGGCTATGGCGGGCGCCACGTCGCGCTGAAACCCGAGGAAACTCACGCGCCCGGCGATCCCGAGCTCCCGCGCCTGCGCTTCGAGCTCGGAACGGAGGGGTCCCTCTCCCACGATCGCGATCCGGACGTCGTTTCTCTTCCGCGCGAGGATCGAGGCGGCCTCGATCAGGTAGCGGTTGCCTTTCGATTCCATGAGCCGCGTCACCGTCCCGACGATCTTCTCCCCCGGTCCGAACCCGAGCTTTTCGCGCGCGGCCCGCCGCGCCTCTGGGGAATAGGGCACGAACTCGTCGAGCGGCGCTCCGAGGTAGACCTTCTTCACCCTCTCGGGAGAGAGCTTCCGCGCCCGGATGCAGAACTCGCGCGTCGACTCGGAGACGGCGATGGCGACGTCGGTGACCGGGTTCAGCAGCCGGTCGGGGATCTTCTGGAACCAGGGGGTGTCCGTCAGGTTCGCATGCTCGTGGAGGACGTTTCCGATCCGAAGCCATCTCGCCGCGATTCGCCCGAACGTCGTGGCGCCGTATCCATGGGTCTGGACGACCTCGATCTCGAGTTTTTTCAGGAGCGAGATCAAAGCCGGCAGCGTCGAG
The DNA here is from genome assembly GCA_036820975.1 of Acidobacteriota bacterium. Taxonomy (GTDB): domain Bacteria; phylum Acidobacteriota; class Vicinamibacteria; order Marinacidobacterales; family SMYC01; genus DAISKN01. The sequence goes on from DAISKN010000132.1 coordinate 10,858, forward strand.
GGATCGAACTTCCCTTTCTCCAGGTAATAGACGGGAAAGCCCAGACTTTCGAGGTTGTCCTCCGAGAGATCTTTCTTCCTCAGGCTCAGGAGAGAGACCTCGAACCGCGACGCGTCGAATCGCGGAATCATCCAGCCGAAGAGGCGCTTTACCCCGTGCATCCGGGAGCCCTCCCAGCCGAGGTGATCGCAGATCTGGAGCGCCCGGATTTTCGGCAATCTAACGACCCGACGCCGGCGGATGAAGCCGGTTGTACTTCCTTCCGATCTCGAGGAGCCGATCGAGCGGAAGGGCCTCGACACGATGCCCGTCCCGCCCGACGACGTCGACCGCCTTCAGCATCGAGTTGTAGACCGCCTCCTCCGTCGCCTCGATCGTCGCCTGGAAGAGGGGAGAGAGATCGTCGTTGCGGAGAACGGGGGCTCCCTCGGTCCTGGCGGTCGACTCGAAGGCGCTTCGGAGCTCGCGCGCCGTCGAGAAGGCGATGACGTAGTCCCCGCTTCCATTCGAAGACGTCGCCCCGGTGCGGGAGAGCCCCAGCATCGCGCGCTTGGCGATTCGGGCGAGACCGAAGGCACCGACGGGCGCGTCCGTCGCCACCACCATCATGATCGAGCCGTCGGCATCCTTCCCTTCGACTTCGTCCTTCAGGTAGAAGCGGCCGAGCTCCACTCCCACGGGAAGGCCGTCCATCGAAAGGACGCCTCCGTAGTTGGACTGCACCAGGACGCCCACGGTGTAACCGCCGAGAGACTCGGGAAGCAGACGCGACGAGGTGCCGATGCCGCCCTTCCACCCGAAGGCCACGGTCCCGGTGCCGGCTCCGACGACTCCTTCGGCGACGGGCCCGCCCCGGGCGCCGCGGAGCGCTTCGAGGACGTGCCGCTCTCGAACGTGCCGGCCGCGAATGTCGTTGAGGTAGCCGTCGTTCGTCTCCCCGATCACGGGGTTCATCGAGCGGACCTCTGCGTTCTCCGGAAGCGCCAGGAGATGGGTCACGACCGCGTCCGCCGCCTCCCACACCGAAAGCGTGTTGGTGAGGACGATCGGGGTCTCGATGAAGCCGAGCTCCGAAACCTGCGTGTAGCCCACGAGCTTTCCGAAGGCGTTTCCGAGGTGGATCGCCCCGGGGACTTTCTCCTGAAACAGGTTCCCGGCGTGGGGAAGGATCGCGGTGACGCCGGTGCGGACGTTCTCCCCTTCCCAGATCGTCACTTGTCCGACGAGGACCCCGTCGACGTCGGTGATGGCGTTGAGCGGGCCCGGCTTCAGGACGCCCGGAGCCAGACCGATGTCGCGGGCCCTGGGCCGGGAAGACGCATCCGGCTGCGCGAGCGAGAGCGTGGACATCGCGATCCCTCCGAGGGCGGTGAGGGCGAGGATTCTTTTCTTCATCTTTTCAGAGGGCCGGTCGTCACTTTCCGGGCTTCTCCGGCGCGGCCGGGGCTCTCGAGGCGCTTGCCGATGAAATCGAGGACGTCCCGAGTGCGCTCCAGATAGCGCGCGTAACTATACCGCTCCTCGGAAAGCCGGCGCGCGCCCGCGCCGAGGCGCAGGCGCCGATCGGGCTCGGCGGCGAGCGCGAGGAGCGCCTCGGCGAAGG
>DAISKN010000133.1:0-5860 GCA_036820975.1 Acidobacteriota bacterium
ATATGGTGGGTGTAGCTCAATGGTAGAGCACTGGACTGTGGCTCCAGGTGTTGTGGGTTCGAGCCCCATCACCCACCCCAACTCTTTGCCATCGCATTTCCTGCCGCGTATAGTCGCGTTTGAGTTCCGAAGAGTGCGCGCCCGTAGCTCAGTTGGATAGAGCGCCAGACTTCGAATCTGTAGGCCGTAGGTTCGAGCCCTACCGGGCGCGCCAACTCGGAACCAAGCGAGGTTACGCATGGTCTTCGCGGCTATCGTCGGAGTCGTTACCGCCGGGTTGACGGCCTTGATTTGCTACGGTTTCGGCGGGGGCGGGCTCGCCATTCCCGGCGCGGTGGCGGTCCTCGTCGTGAACGCGGGGATCGTCGGGTTCCTCGCCGGGCTCATCTCCACTCTCAAGACGTAGCCGAGCTTCCCCTCCTTTCACCCCGCCCATATAATCGCCTCTCGCCCCGATGGCGAAGGAGGGCTCGAGGTGACGTCGATCCGTAGCGTGGGCTTCGTGGGCCTGGGGATCATGGGAAAGCCCATGGCCCGAAACCTTCTCAAGGGGGGGTTCTCCGTCGCCGTCGCCAGCCGCTCGCGCGCGCCCGTGGACGAGCTCGCATCCGAAGGCGCCGCGCCGAAGGACTCCCCTCGCGCCTGCGCCGAAGGGCGCGACGCCGTCATCACCATGCTGCCGGACTCACCCGATTCCGAGAAAGTCATCCTCGGCGAGAACGGCGTTCTCGAAGGCGCTTCCCCGGGTACGGTGGTCATCGACATGAGCTCCATCGCTCCCTCCGTGTCCCGGAAGATCGGCGCCGCCTGCGAAGCGAAGGGCGTCGATTTCCTCGACGCTCCGGTGAGCGGCGGCGAGGCCGGTGCGATCGCCGGCCAGCTCGCCATCATGGCGGGAGGAAAGAGAGACGTCTTCGCGCGGGCGGAACCTCTCTTCCAGGCGCTCGGGAAGAGCCACGTGCTCTGCGGCGGCCACGGAGCCGGCAACACGGTCAAGCTCGCGAATCAGATCGTGGTCGCCGCGAATATCGAAGCGGTCTCGGAGGCTCTGGTGTTCGCGCGCAAAGCCGGCGTCGATCCCCAGGTAGCGTTCGATGCCATCCGCGGCGGACTCGCGGGAAGCAAGGTGCTCGAGGCCAAAGCGCCGATGATGATCGGGGGCAACTTCCAGCCGGGGTTCCGGCTGCGCCTGCATCAGAAGGACCTGGCGAACGCGCTCGCCACGGCGCAGGAGGAAGCGGTGCCCCTTCCGGTGACGGCGCTCCTGCAGCAGATCGTGACGGCTCTCGTCGTGAACGGAAGCGGAGATCTCGACCATTCGGCGATCGCCCGTTTCGTCGAGGACATGGCCCAAACCACCATCCGGGGGAAGTGATTCATGGGGATCGGAAAACAGCACTCGGGGTACCGCTCCTTTCAATATCTGCGGCCGGGAGTCGACTACCGGTCGTTTCCGACGGCGCGCGAGGTCGACCGGGTCGCTCCGTTCCTGGTGAAGCTTTCCCCGGAGCAGGAGAAGCGCGCCGAGAGGCTCGCCCGCGAGTCGGTGATGATCTCGCTTCACGACCACCTGGGAACTTTTCCCGACCCGGTCACCGATACGCCGGCCTACATCCGCGAAGGCCGCATGGCGACGGCGTTCGAGGGACTCGCCCAATCGAACTGGGACTGCGTTTTCGACAACATGATGGACGGCGTCTGCCAGATCGAGTCCAAGCGCGGCTGGAAGTGGACGGAGGTCCTCCATGACCTGGGGATGCGCCTCTGCGACATCGCCCACCAGGACGCGGTGTTCCACGCGACGACGGTCGACGACATCCTCCGGGCCCACCGCGAGGGAAAGATCGCCTGGGTGGCGTCGATCGAGGGGGCGGCCCCTATCGAGAACGAACTCGACCGCATCGAGATCCTCTACGGCTTCGGAGTGCGGCTCCTGGGAGTCACCTACAGCGAATCGAACTCCCTGGGCTCGGGATTGAAGGAGGCGCGAGACGGCGGGCTCACGGCGTTCGGGAAGAGGGCGGTGGAAAGGATGAACCAGGTGGGGATGCTCATCGACTGCTCCCACTGCGGCGACCAGACCACGCTCGACGTCGTCGAAGCCAGCCGGAAGCCGATCGTGTTGAGCCACATCGGCGCCCGCGAGCTCTGGAACACGAGTCGCATGGCCCCGAACGACGTCCTCAAAGCCTGCGCCGACAAGGGGGGGATCATCGGAATCGAGGCCGCGCCCCATACCACGCTCACCGCTGCTCATCCCCGTCACAACCTCGAGTCCTACATGGAGCATTTCGAGTACGTGAAGGATCTCGTGGGCATCGACCACGTCTCGTTCGGCCCTGACACTCTCTACGGCGATCACGTGGGTCTGCACCACGTCTACAAGGTGAGCCTCTCGATCCAGGAGTCCCGCAAGACCTCGGAAGGCGGGCCCCCGCCCCATGAAGAGGTCGAGTACGTCGAGGGGGTCGAGAACCCGACGGAGGCCTCGTACAACATCGTTCGCTGGCTCGTGGCCCACGACTACGGAGACGAGCAGGTTGCGAAGGTCGTCGGTGGAAACTCGCTCCGGCTCCTGAAGGAAGTCTGGGCGTAGCCGGTGCTGCCGTTCCTGCTCCTTCTGGCATCGCCCGGAGGAGAAATCCTCGAGGCGCGCCTCTCGGCGAGCGTAGCCGAGGGGCGGGACGTCGCGGTTCGACTCGCCTACCGCGTCGAGACTTCCGCGGCCGATCGGATCGCGTTCTCCGCTCTCGAGATCGACGGAGTCGCCATCGAGGAGCTCTCGGCGTTCGCGGCGGAGACGCCGCTTCCGGTGGACCTCGAGCCGCGCTCGGGGCGGATGCGAGCGGGCGCCATTGACGTGCCCGCGGAGACGAATTCCCTCGAGCTTCGCTATGTGGTTCGCGGTGGCGCCGACCGGACGGAGGACTCGCTCCGCGTCCGCCTCCCGGTAGCGGTCCTCGGCCTGCCGATCGAGGAAGCGAGGACCGGGCTTTTTTCCTCCGTGGTCGATCTTCCGGACGGGTTCTCGGTGATCGACGGCTTTCCCTCTCACTTCGTCGTGAGCCCGGAAGGAAGCCATCGCTGGGAGCTTCCCCTGGTTCCCACGTTCGTCGCTTTCCGGGCTTCCTCGGAAACGGTGCTCCTCACCCCGCCGCGCGTCGTGACGACCGCAATCATCCTGCTCCTCGTGGCCATGGGCTTCGTGGGCGCCCGCGGAGCGCGGGCGTCGAGGCCGTGAACCAGGAGGCTTTCGTCTTCTGGGGCCCCTTCGTGGGCTTCGCCGCGATCGTCGTTCTCTACGTGATCTGGATGTTCTGGGTCGAGCGCGGGGACGGCGAATGACGATAGCCTTCTTCCTGTTCTACTTCGTCGTCGTCTTCGGCATCGGCCTGTGGTCCATGCGCCTCACCCGGGACGAGTCCGACTACTGGATCGCGGGAGGGAAGCTCGGATGGCTCCTCGGAGGAGCCACGATCGCCGCGACCCACGTGAGCGCCGGCTCGTTCATCGGCACCATTGGGGTCATCTACACCGCGGGATGGTCTTTCGCCTGGATCGTCCTCTCGATACCGCTCGCCTACTGGTTCATGGCGGCGGTGCTCGCGCCTCGCTTCACCCGGACGCGGGAGCTCACGGTCAGCGCCTTTCTCGAGTCGCGCTACGAGAGCCTGGCGCTCCGTAGGCTCTCCGCGCTCGTCATCCTGGTCGCGATCGTGGTCTTCGTGCAGGCGCAGATCGTCGCATCGGGGCTCGTGGGGAACATCGTCTTCGGGATCTCGCGCGAGTGGGCGATGGTGGCTTTCACCGTCGTGCTCCTCGCCTATACCGCGATCGGCGGGCTCTTCGCCGTGGTCTATACCGACTTCTTTCAGCTGGTGATCATGGTGGCGGGAGTCGTTCTCGCGCTTCCCATCGCCGTCCACCAGCTCGGCGGGTTCGAAGCGCTCTTCACCTACGTGCGCGCGGTCAAGCCCGAAACGTTCACCTGGGGAAGCTTCCCCCCCATGCATCTGTTCACCATGGGCATCGCCTTCACTCTCGGAACCGTCGCGACTCCGGAGAAGCTCGTGCGCCTCTACTCGATGAAAGACATGCGCCATCTGAGGCGCGGGGTGCTCCTCGCGATCGTGGCCGCCACCGGTCTCAACCTCCTCATCTTCGTCATCGCTCTCGCCGCCATCGTCCTCTTTCCCGGACTGCCCACGGGCGACCTGGCCATGCCGATGATCGCGCGGGGGGTGCTTCCGCCGCTTCTGGGCGCGCTCCTCCTCGCCGCCATCGCTTCCGCCATCATGTCCACGGTGAGCGCGCTCATGCTCGTCGCCGGCTCGGCCCTCGCGCGCGATCTGTATGGAACGTTTCGGCCCGCATCGACGGAGAGGGCACGGATTCTCGTCGGCCGCATCGGCGTCCTCCTCGTGGGAACCGCGCCCCTGGTTCTCGTCCTGAGCGGAGTGGGACGAGGAGAGCTGGTGCAGTTCATCGTCCTCCTCTACACCGCGATCATGGCCTCGAGCTTCTTCGTCCCCGTGGTCCTCGGCGTCTACTGGTCGCGCGCCACCAAGGCCGGCGCCCTGGCGTCGATGACCGGAGGGGTTCTCACGTGCTTCGCGTGGAAGCTCTTCGGAGCGAGCTACGTCGACCCCGTCCTTCCTGGTCTCGTGGTATCGCTTCTGCTCTTCGTCGCCGTGAGTCTGGTCACCACCAGGCCGAGCGAGAAGGCGTTCGCTCCCTTCGCATCCTAGCGGGAAGCAGCGGACGAATGTCTTCGGAAGGACGTCCCCTCGGCTTCGCTTCGGCCAGCTCGGTCGTCGTCGGGATGGTGGTGGGGATCGGGATTTTCCTTACTCCCGCGGAGCTCGTGCGCGCGCTCGGTTCTCCCGGCCTGGTCTTCGTCATGTGGCTCGTGACGGGAATGATGGCGTTCGCGGGGGCTCTCGCCTATGGTGAGCTCGCGTCGCGGTTTCCCGCGGTGGGCGGAACCTACGTCTATCTGCGCGAAGCCTATGGACGGAGAGTCGCGTTCCTCTACGGCTGGAACTGCCTCCTGGTGATGGACCCGGGGCTCACCGCGGCGATCGCGACGGGCCTCGCGGGCTACGTCTCCTACATAGTTCCCTTGCCACCGGAAGGTGAGAAGGCGGTCGCGATCGCGGCCATCCTCGCTCTCGCCGGGCTCACCGCGCTCGGGACCCGGCTCGCCGCCGGGACTCTGGTCACCCTCACGCTCCTCAAGCTCGCGGCGCTGCTCGCGCTCGTCGCCTGGGGGCTGCTCTCCGGCGCCGGTGATTCGGCGCGTCTCCTTCCTCTGTTCCGTCGCCTGCCCGGCTCGGAGCCCATTCTGGGGGCGCTCGCCGGGGGCTTCGTATCGGCGTTCTTCTCTTTCGGGGGCTGGTGGGAGGCCTCGAAGATCGCGGGCGAGGTGCGCGAGCCGGCGAGGAACCTGCCGCGGGCGTTCGCGGCTGGAGTCGCTCTGGTGACCTTCCTCTATATCGCGATCTCGACGGTGTTCCTGGTGGTCGTGCCCATCGAGGAGGCTGGCTCGGCATCCGCATTCGCCGCGACGCTGGGAGAGAAGCTCTTCGGCCCCGCGGGCGGGATGGTGCTCACGGTGACGGTGCTGGTGTCCGGCTTCGGCAGCCTCGCGGCACTCCTGCTCGCGGCGCCCCGCATCTACGTCGCCCTGGCGGAAGACGGGCTGTTCCCCCGGAGCCTCGCGAGGCAGCACCCCGGTCTCGGCAGGGCATTGCGTCGGGCGTCCAGGCTACTGCCCGCAGCTTTGGCATGGTGCTTGGAGTTGGGTTGGCCGGAGCCATCTTCACCACACATCTGGCGCAAGACACAGCCAGTGCCATCT
>DAISKN010000133.1:5870-12445 GCA_036820975.1 Acidobacteriota bacterium
ATCGCGCTCCAGGCCGCGCTCGCGAGCCTTCTCGTGACCCTGGGCACGTTCGGAGAGATCGTCGCGTACTTTATCTTCGCGACCGTGGCTTTCATCGCTCTCAGCGTCGCCGCCCTATGGTTCCTTCCCGAGGAGCCCCCTCGCGTGCCCTTCGCGAAGCTCGGCGGCTCGGTGTTCATCGCGCTCGCATCCGTCCTTCTCGTGGTGCTCCTCCTGGGCCGGCCCATGCCCGCGCTCTCCGGTGTCGCCGTCGTCGCCTTCGGAGCGCTCGTCTACCGGGCGGTCGAGAAACGGCAGCGGGCCGCGAGCTGAGGAGGAGGCCGTCAGCTCGCGGCGCTTCTCGCGCCGCGGCTCGGCGCGCGCTCGCGGAACACCGAAAGATACGCCTCGAGGGCGTCGAGCGTGAGCCTGTCCGCGGCCGTGGTCACGACGCGCACGCCTTCCCGCCGAAGCCGCTTCGCCAGCCGCCTGTTCTCGAGGAGGATTTCCAGGCTCGCCACCTTCGCGAAGGCTTCCGCCGGAGAGCGAGGCGCACCCCGGGCGAGATCCGAGAGCTCGGAGTCCTCCATGTGGATCAACAGGGGCCGGTGCCGCCGTTCGAGCCGTTTCACCGCCGTGTGGAGAACCTCGGCGGCGGCGAGGTCGACCACCGAAGTGAAGAGCACGACGGTCGCGAATCGCGAGCCGAGGCCGAGCGCCGCCTCCGAGGCCAGATCGTACGCGGGCTCGCCCAGCCGAGGAGAGAGGTCGTACAACTTTTCATACGCCCGGCGAACGCCTCGAGATCCGGAGCCGACGGGCACGACGCGCTCGATGCGATCGGAAAAGGCGATGATGGTTACCCGGTCTCCGCGCCCCGAGGCGACGCGGGTGAGGGCCAGCGTGGTGCCGAGAGCGTGGTCGAGCTTGCTCCAGGAGGCGTCGCCGGCGATCGACGCCATGGTGCGGGCGCAGTCGAGGAGCACGATGAGCCGCGCTCCCTGCTCCCAGGTTTCTTCGCGCGTGACCAGGCGGCCGTGGCGCGCCGTCGCCTTCCAGTGAATCTTGCTCGGCGGATCCCCTTTGAGATACTCCCTGAGCGCGTAGGTTTCACTCCCGGCCCCCCGCAGCCTCCAGGGCGAGCGGCCCAGCTCCCGGCGCCGGGCGAGCGCGAGCAGCCGTCCCACTTCCCCCTGCCACCGGACCTTGGGATAGACGCGCCGGGCCTGCGCCGGCACGAGCTCTCTCTGGGACCAGGCGAGCCGCCAGGGTCCCAGAATCCGAACGGTCAACGGCCCAACGAAACACTCCCCGCGCGCCCGGGGGACGATCGAGTATTCCCAGAGGAAGCCGCCACCGGGACCGATTTGCGCCTCGTGCCGGAGGCCGCGCTCGGCGAGAAACGGATGGAGTCCTTCGCGAAGCTCGAGAGTGAGGGGATAGTGCGCCCTCGTGAGTATCTCCACCGCGATCTTCGCGGGGGTGCCCTGAGACAGGAGGGGAGGGACCCTCCGAAGTCCGGACAGGTCCGTTCTCGAAGCTCTCCGGTGGTCGGCAAGCGCGAGGACGAGCAGGGAGAGATCGCAGGCGATCGCCGCCCAGGCCATCCACGGCACGGCGACGGCGGCCACCAGAATCGCGAGCACGATTCCGAGCGCCACGAACAGTCTCGCCGCGGGCATGAGCCTAGCGAGGGACCTCGACCGCATCGGCGGCGGCGCGGATGACGCTCGCCGCCGAATGACCTTCGAGCTCCGACTCCGCCGTGAGGATGAGCCGGTGCTCCCAGCTCGGGAGGAGAAGCCGCTTCAGGTCGTCGGGCGCGAGGTAGTCCCGGCCTTCGACGAACGCGAAGCCGCGCGCCGCCTCGAGCGCCGCGAGCGCTCCTCTCGGGCTCACGGGGAGCTCCACGTGGGGAGAGCTCCTCACGGCGCTCGCCAGCCGGGCGAGGTAGTCGAGGAGCTCCTCCTTCACGTGCACGCGCCTCGACGCCCGCCGGAGCTCTTTCGCTTCGTCGGTGGACATGAGCGCGGACGGGAGTTGAGCGTCCAGAGACCATCCCGCGAGGGATCCATCGACGGCCCGACGGTAGATGCGGATCTCGTCGTCTCGTTCCGGTGCCTTCATCTCGATTCGGACGAGGAACCGATCGAGCTGCGCTTCGGGCAGCGGGTAGGTTCCCTCGAACTCGATGGGGTTCTGCGTGGCGATGACGAAGAAGTCTTCCTCGAGCGGGTGGCGGGCTCCATCGATCGTTACCTGGCGCTCCTGCATCGCCTCGAGGAGCGCCGATTGAGTCTTGGGCGGAGTGCGGTTGATCTCGTCCGCCATGAGGACCCGGGTGAACACCGGCCCCTTCACCAGGTGGAAGCTTCCCGAGCGCTGGTCGAACACGTTCGTCCCGATCACGTCGGACGGCATCAGGTCCGGGGTGAACTGGACTCGGGAGAACGACGAGCCGATACAGGCGGCGAACGCGCGCGCCAGGAGCGTCTTTCCGATGCCGGGAGCTCCCTGGAGGAGCGCGTGACCCGAGGCGAGATAAGCGGCGAGAAGAGTCTCGACGGCGGCGCCCTGGCCGAGAACGGTCTCGTTCAGTCGCGAGCGAACACGGTCGATCGTCTCGCTGAGGCGCTCGAATGAAGTCGTTCCGTCGCCTTCGTTCACGAAAACCCTCCTTCCATCGCCGTTCTCGTCACTCCGCCTGACCTCGGGCGATGCGGGCTCCCAGCTCCGTCAGCTCCGCGCCGGTCCGGGCGATTCCTGCCTCCTCGAGCTTCATCCGCGGGTGAAGCTCGCGAGCGCGCCGCACCATGAGCTCCGCCGCGTCCCCATGATGGCCGAGTCGATCGTGGAGCGACCCCAGCCCCAGGAGAAACGTCCGGGTCGAGCCGCTCACTGCCGCCGTCTCGGGCCAGACGGGCCCGAAAGACCGGGCGAGCCGCCACACGAGGAGGACGTAGAGGATCCCGAGCTGGAGAAGGAAGAGATCGAACGCGAAGCGCGGCAGCGTTTGCTCTTCGGAGGTAGCGGCGCTCAGCCCGTGATGATACTCGTCGAAGCTCCAGGCGGGACCCAGGGAGACCAGGAGCGACTCGAGCAGGTCCGCATTTCCCGCTTCCAGGAGCCGCGCGTTCCCGAACGCCTCCGACGGAAGGACGACCACTCGTCCGTTCAGCGAGGAAAAGACGAAGACCAGGGGCTCGCCCTTCGGGCCCTCGTACAGGACCTCCGCCCCGGCCGGAGCCTGTGGCGCGCGGGAAAGCGCGGAGACCCGGAGCGGCGGCGCCTCCCCACCATGGGAGGCGGTGAGGCTCCACTCCTCGTTCGCATAGGCGCGCCAGGCGAAAAAGCCCAAGGGGGGATCGTCTCTAAGCTCGTTCGGCGAGAGGCCGAACCAGCTCATCGCCTCACGCTCCGGTAGAGAGCTTGCGTCTCCCGAGTAGCCGAGAACGATCGTGCCTCCGCGAAGAAGGTGCTGCTGGATTCCCGTCTGCTCGCTTCGGCTCGCTCCCCGCTGCCAGGGAAACGCGAGCACCAGGACAGAGGCGGGGGCGGCTTCGTCCAGGGGGCGGTCGAGGAGCGTTACTTCCAGACCGCGCTCCTCAAGATACCGGCGCGCGGTGAAGAACCCGCCCGATCCCACGGACAACGCGCTCGCCGATGCCGTCTCCCGCACTTCGACGAGCAGCGACATCGAAAGCGCGAGAACGCCCAGGAGCAGGCCCCACCGGAGGGTCGTTTTCCCGCTCACGCGAGCTGGCGCTCCAGAGACCGGACCAGCTCGTGTACTTCCTCGAGCGAGGGAGTCCTGGTGCCGTACATCATCCGCTCGAGCCGGCGAACCGGCTCTCTCAGTTCGGCGCCGCTCGCTCTCGAGAGGAGGTCGCCGCTGGTCCAGGAGTCCTGCACCCGCGATCCGAGAAGCGAGCGCGCGACCCACCACCAGATCGCCTCGAGTGACCCGGCGACGTCCGATTCCCCGATTCGATGCTCGAGCTCCTGACGCCAGCGAGCCCTGTCCCACGGCGGAGCGTGCCGCTCGGGACCGGGAATGGCGGATCTCGACGGATCCGGAGCGAGCCGCGATCTTCTCCGGACGGCATAGCGGACTCCCAGGAAGACCAGCAGGAGGGCGGTGAGGACGGCGGCGGCGAAGGCCGCCTTCGCGATCGCGCCTCCGAGCTCGTTGGCGTACTGCCCGAAGGGCTCGAGCAGATCCATCAACCAGAGGCCGAGACGGCGGCGGAGATGCCCCACATAGGCCAGGACGCCGCGGCTCGGCACCGTCGTCTCGACGGCGTGGTCCCGCGCGAGCCGCTCGATCCGCTCGCGGTCGGCCGTCTCGAAGCGAAACCCGGAGGCGGCGTCCTGGGCCGCCGCTTCCATGCCGAGGCCCGGGCACAGCGCTGCCGCGGCCGCGATCGTTCTCAGGAACCTCACGATGCTTGCGGCTCCGAAACCGTTCGTTCCAGCTCCTGGAGCATCGCGTCGAGATCCTCGCCCTCGCGGCGCCGCCTCACGTCGAGGAACAGGAGCGCGAGACCGAGGTTGACGTAGAGATAGAAAGCGGCGTTCGTCAGGGATCCGAGCGCCGCTCCCGGAATCTGAAACCAGGCCATTTCCTCCATCATCGCCGCCGGGTCGGGCACTTCTCCTTCGCTCGCTTTCCGAATCATGAGGATCTGCTGCACCAGAGCGAAGGGCACCTGGAACAGCATGCTCAACGCGGAGGCCAGGATCCAGGCGACCATCCCCAGAAGGAAGGCCTTCACGATCGGATTGTCCCCCAGGCGGAGCCGACGGTCGAAATTGAGGAGCTCCGCGGAGCGTTTCAGGGCGGCGACACCGTAACGCCGTTCCTCCACCATCACGGGGGCGACGAAGCTGAAGAGGAACGTCAGGTAGATGCCGGGTAGGAGACAGAAGAGGCTTCCCACGAACACGGAGAGCATCGTCAAGAAGATGGTCCAGATCACGCGAGGGTTGAGCAACCAGAGCCAGCTCTTCGTCATGTCGATCGGCCGACCCGAGGCCGCGTTCATCGTTCCCTGGATGCAAGCGCCCCATGCGGCGTAGTGGGCCGCCATTATTCCCGCGAACGCGACCCCGATCCCTCCCATGACGGCGAGAATCTCGGATAAGGCGACGGGACTTTCGGAGTCGAATGAGGTGATCGAGGTAATGCGCTTGAAGTAGAGGAAGCTGAGGGGAACGGAGAGAAACGCGAGGGGGAGCGCGATCCCGGGGAAGAGGGCGAAGAAATCGCGTCGAAGAGCCCGGATGGCCTCGTCGACGAGAACCTTCAAGGGAAGGGGGCGATACGGGCCGGGAGCTTCTCTCATTCGGCGGATTCCCCGAGAAACGGATTCCAGGCGAGCACCAGAAACAGACTCTCCAGGGTGAGGCCGAGGAGCACCTTCGACGCCGTCGGGACTCCTTCCGAGGGCGAGATGAACCCCTCGACGAGGCCCAGGACCACGAACCACGGAAGGCTTCCGAGCAGGACCGCGAGCGCCTCCCGCGTGACTTTCGGAAGCCTTTCGCGGCGGGGCGCCTCACCGGCCTCGACGAGCGCGCGCCCGACGCTGAGCCCGGCGCCGGCGGCGACGAGGATGAGGGTGATCTCGAGAGGGCCGTGCGCCGCGACGAAAGTGAGGAGACGCCCCGCGAGATCGTAGTGAGCCGTGATTCCGACGACGGCCCCGAGGAGAAGCCCGTTCAACAGCAGGACGTAGATCGCCCCGAGACCCGCGAGAGCGCCCCCCGCCCAGCCCGTAATCGCGACGCTCATGTTGTTGGTGGCGATCGCGGAGGAAGAGATGGAGGGCGGGACGACGGTGCCGAGGGACTCGGTCCAGAGCCTGCCCTCGGAAAGACCCTCGACCGCCTCCGGGCCCAGGAACGAGAGAGCCATCCCCGGCTGCATGGTTGCCAGGAAGAGGCCGAGGAACGAGGATGCGACGAACAGGGCCGCGGCGATGCCGATTTGTGGAGCGACGGCGCGAAAGGCACGGGGAAACGTCTGCCCGAGGAACCGGGCGAAACCGAACCGGCTGCTCTCGGGGTCCCGCTGCAGAACGTAGGTCCCCTCGAGGGTCAGCGCCGCGAGCCGATCCGCGGCGCGGGTGCGCGCAAAGCGAGACCGCGCGAGCGCGAAGTCGTGGAGCACCCGGCGATAGTGGACGGCGAGGGCTTCGAGATCGGCGTAACGCAGCGTCGATGCGTCGTCGCGCGCGCGTCGAAGGCCCTCTTCGAGCTCCCTCCAGATCGGCGCTCTCGTTCGCAGGAAGCGCTGGTAGTCCATCGGGTCCGCTCAGCCCGTGAGAAACGCGCGCCGAAGGGCCTGCGCCGGATCGTCTTCGTCGGCTTGCGGTAGAAACGAGGGGTCGGTCTTGTGGATCCAGAGAAGCGCCCGCGCCGAGAGCTCCCGCGCTCGCTCCGGCGAAAGCTCGTCGAGGCGCTCGAGGAGCGCTTCCACGAAGGCGATCTCTCTCGCACCGAAGCCCCGGGGAACCCGCGCGATGGAAAGCTCCTCCCGGGCCGCGGCCTGCCGGAACACCAGAGTTCCGGCGAGCCTGTCCCCGAGCCGGCGC
>DAISKN010000134.1:0-12417 GCA_036820975.1 Acidobacteriota bacterium
GGCCGTCCCGAATGAACGCCGCCTCGCCTCCCACAACGGAATCTGGAGACTGGGCCCGGAACGGCACAACGAAGGCCGCGAATCCCCGATGTTGATCACGACGCACCTCCTCATCTATGGGCGCAGGAACGGCACGGCAAACTCGACCGTCTCTTCGTGAGAATCCGTCGCTCCACCCTCGTCGACCACGGTCAGCCGGACGAGCCGGTCGAAGGGTCGGAACGCGAAACACTCCATGTCCTGGCGCCAGCTATGCACGATTCGGGGCCCGTTGGTATCGACGTTCGGGTCGGGAATGGGCACGTCCGCGGGCACCCCGGCCTCGAAGAACCAGCGGTACTCCTTCACCGAGCCCTCGGAGCAGGTCGCGTCGAACGTCACGGTGCAAGGCTCCTCCGACTCGGTCGCCATAACTTGACTGAAGGTGAAACACGCTTTGGCGCGCTGCCGTACCCGGACCTGCGCGGTCGCTTCCGACGTGGCTCCGCGGTCCCGGACGTTGAGCCTCACGGTGAACTCGCCGGACCTCCGGTATCGAGCTTCGACGCTCGAGCCCGTCGCTCTCCGGCCGTCTCCCAGATCCCATTCGTAGCTGGCTGCAGCACCGACGTTGGCCGAGCAGCCCGCGTCCAGAACTACGGTTTCGAGCGCCGCGACCTCCGGTGGATTCGGGTCCGTGGTAATGCAGGCAACGGGCGACGGCCCTTCGGATCCCGCCCGGTTGATCGAGTCCGACCCCGTGGGTGCGCTCGGCGAATCGTCGCAACGGGCGAGCGCCACGGTGAATATTAGCATCGCGACCGCAGATCCCCGGCGTCGAGCTTTGGCGGTGTTTCCCATTTCGTTTCTCCTCTCCGTCGAGATCTGCAAAGGATGTGCCGAGTTTCTCGACGCGCTCGCCCAACATCTTGTGAGTTCGCGTCCCGGAATTCGTGTAAGAGTTTCGAGAGAAGTTTACTCACCCCTTCAGATTCCGGGTCAGGCGAAATCAGCCGCGGATTGCGGGTTTCCCCGGATGCCCCCTCTCACGTGACGGGCGTAGCGTCACTAAAGAGGAAACCGGCCCGAACGGCGGTGAAGGAGGATTTGATGAATCAAGAGCAAATCACGGAGCTTCTCTATCAGGCACTCGAGACGGAGATGGGAGGCGTCCAGGTGTACGAGACCGCGATCGAGTGCGCAGCTCATCCGGATCTCAAGAAAGAGTGGGAAGAGTACCTGGAGCAGACCAAGGAACACGTTCAGAAGATGCGGGAGGTTTTCGACTCCGTCGGCCTCGACCCGAAGACCGAGACGCCGGGCCGAAGGGTCGTGCGCCATATTGGAGAGTCGTTGGTCAAGGCGATGAGGATGGCGCTCAAGGAGGGTGAACCCGGCGCCGCCGAGCTCGTGGCCGCGGAGTGCATCGTCCACGCGGAAACGAAAGACCACATGAATTGGGAGCTCATCGGGGAAATCGTGAAGAAGAACGGCCGCGAGGGCATGGAGGTCCTGGCCAAGGCTCACGAAGAGGTGGAGGACGAAGAAGACGAGCACCTTTACCACACCATGGGGTGGTCACGGGAGCTCTGGATGAAGTCCCTTGGACTTCCGGCGGTCATCCCCCCCCCCGAAGAGAAGCAGGACGTGAAGACCATGATGGAAGCCGCCCGTGCGAAAGAGAGTCGCAGTCCAAAGGCCGGGCGCCGTTCCTCCCAGCCCAAAGCTGCCCGGCCCCCGAAGCGTCGCGGCTCTTCTCCTTCTTCGAAGAAGTCACCGCGCCGCAAGTCTTCCAGTAAGAAGCCTTCCTCTCGACGCTGAAATTCGTCGTTACAGGTCGGTTTGGTGGCGTGCTGCCTTGCCGGGGGGCAGAGCGCGCCGTCCCTTTCTTTGCCGGTGGGGTCTCCGGACTCTGCTGTATGTGCACCAGAACGCGGCCTCGCTAGTATCGCGACATCGCTATCCAACGCCGCCGCACAGTGCGTACGATAAAGGAGGGAGCCACGTGACCCACGGCCTGCAATCGGCAACCTCACCGGACTATCCGGCAAACGAGGGCCCCGCACTCGATCGTTCCCGGCTGGCGAGCGCTCAACGAGCTGTCGTCGAGCTCACCGAGATTCTCGAAGACTCGGTCGACCTTCTCGGTGCGACCCTTCGCGAGGAGGCGGCAAGGGTCCCGGTGGTCCTGCTTCGCGCTGCCGCGGTGATCTTCGCGTCCTCGGTCGGCGCGTTGTTCCTGACCGCCGCTGCGGCGCTCTATTTGCGCGACGTCTTCGGCGGATGGGCTTTCGAGTCTTCTGGCGCTGGGGGGGTTTACGTCCTTTCGGGAGTAGTGCTATGGAAGTCGGGCCGCGCCCGTCAGTAGCGGGTAACGCCGTGGAGACAAGGTTCCTTCGGTCCGGGGCTCGTGCGGACGCCCGCCCGAGGTTTTGGCGTCTCCGCGGGTTCGTGAGGTCGCGCTTCAACGTTGGCGCGCCGCCCGAGAGCGTGACCGGGGCGCTCTCATACTCGCGCTCTCCCGAGCGCCACTCCCCCGGCAATCGACTCGAGATGCTCGTCGATGGCGACGAGGCTTTCCCCGCCATGCTGGGGGCGATCGAACGGGCGACGAGCTTCGTGCACCTGGAGACCTACATTCTCGCCGACGACGAAGTGGGCCGGCTCTTCTCCCGCGCCTTGTGCGATCGAGCCCGGGCGGGCGTTCCGGTGCGACTCCTCTTCGACTCTCTGGGGTCGCTGCGTCTGCCGGCGGACTACCTCCGTGAATTGACGGAAGCGGGGGTCGAAGTGGTCGAGTTCCGGCCGATGCGCAAGGAGCTGCTCAGCCGACGCGGCTACCGCCGCGATCACCGCAAGGTCCTCGTGGTCGATGGAAGAGTCGGCTTTACCGGGGGGCTCAACGTAAGCTCGGACTACGCTTCCTTTGGCTTCGAGAGCAAGGCCTGGCGAGATACCCACGTCAAGGCCGAGGGGCCCGTGGTATCCGAGTTGGAGGCTCTTTTCCGCGCCACCTGGCAGCGATCGGGTGGAGCGGCCTACCCCGCCTATCCGCCGCGCCCGGAGCCGGAGGCAGCCTCGGCCGAGGGTACGGTCCTGGCGGCGGTCGTCGCGAGCGACGGCGGTCGCCGCTCGGTGATTCGGCAACACTACCTCCACGCGATTCTGTCGGCCCGGGAGACGATCTTCATCGCCAACGCCTACTTCGTCCCCGATCGCGGACTGATCCGCGCGCTTCGGCGCGCGGCCACCCGCGGCGTTCGCGTGGCGCTCATCGTTCCATCGGAGAGCGACGTCGGGCTGGTTCAGCGGGCGTCCGAGCACCTTTACGACCGGCTGCTCCGCAGCGGGGTCGAGATCTACCTCTGGCGTGAGACTCACATGCACGCAAAGACCGCCGTCGTCGATGGAGTCTGGAGCCTCGTAGGGAGCTACAACCTGGACTCCGTCAGCTTGCTCCAGAACAACGAGTTGGTCATCGAGTCCGTAGGCCCGAGCTTCGGCGCGTGGATGAACGAACAGTTCGGACGAGATCAGGCGGAGTGCGCTCGGGTGACACTCTCGGAATGGAGACGCCGGCCGGTGTACCGCCGGCTCGTCGAGTGGCTTGCCTACCGAATGCGCCGGTGGCTTTGATCCGTAAGGGCCGGAGGAACGATGCTCATTCTCCGCGCGGCAAAACACGCCGGAGCGCTCCTCGGCAAGACGTTCATAGAGTGGACCGAGGACCACGCCAGCCAGTATGGGGCGGCGATGGCGTACTACATGTTCTTTTCCCTCGCTCCATTGCTCATTTTCGCCATCGCCCTCGCGGGCGCGTTCTTCGGGGTCGAAGCGGCCGAGGGAAAGATCGCCACCGAACTGCAGCACTTCATCGGCAGGGACGGCGCGCAGGCGATCCAGGCCCTCGTCCAGCGTGCCCGGGGATCGGACGCCGGACTCTCGGTTTCGATAGCCGGAATGGGCGCCCTGCTGCTCGGAGCGATGCAGGTGTTCAATAGCCTCCAGACCGCGCTGAACGTCATGTGGGACGCTCCAGACGAGTCGGAAGTCCCGCGGGGCTTCAAGGGTGATCTCCTGCAGCTCGCGAAGAAGCGCGCTCTGTCGTTCGGCATGGTCCTCGTCATAGGCTGGCTCCTCGTGCTCTCCTTGCTCGCGAGCGCCGGGCTCAGCGCATTCGGGACCTATCTGAGCGCACGCGGCAGGGAGTCCGCGGAAGTGTTTCTATTTCGAATCTCCGACGTTGCCGTCTCTCTCGGAGCCCTCACGTGCCTTCTCGCCGTTGTCTACAAGCTCTTGCCGGACGTCAAGATCGCGTGGAGGGACGTCTGGTTCGGCGCGGCAGTCACGGCTTGTCTCCTGACTATCGGCAAGGTGCTCATCGGTTGGTATCTGGGTAGCAGCAGCCTCAGCTCGGTATACGGCGCCGCCGGCTCTCTCGTCGTCATTCTGGTCTGGGTGTACTACTCCTCGCAGATCCTCCTCTTCGGCGCCGAGATGACCCAGGTCTACGCCCGCGAGTTCGGCTCTCGGCAGACACGCAAGCCAAAGCCGCTCCCGGCCGCCTGACGACCGAGTACGGTCTCTCCTTCGTCCGCCTCCAGTTCTACCCGTATGGCAGCGCGCCGCGGCTCGAGCTTATCCTCGCACAGGAGGAACCCATGGATAAACAAGCCCGAACAAAGGCGCCGACATCACGCAAGAGCAAGAAGCCGGTGAAAGATCCGGAGAATCTTTCTCCGATTCCGGCGGCCGCGCCGTCGGAGGAGCCCCAGGTCGACGAGCTGCTCCCACCGGACGAAAAGCGCGAGCATCGTCGGGTTCAGCGAGAAGGAAATCGGTTTCCCCTGTGACGGTTCCGATCATGAGCCGGCGAACCCTGAAAATCGTCGGAACCGTCTATCTGTTTTCCTCGCTGGCCGTCGTCGCCGCCGGCGTCGCCACTCATTTCCTGGGACAGGCGGTGCTGGAGTCGATGGTCGGCATGATCGGGGTCATCGTCCTCCTTGGCGTCTCATGACGGTCGCGGCGGCTGGGTGCGACCGTCGTTCCCGGAAAAGTCTCTCGACCTCTGGAAAATATTTCCCATAGTTCTCCGCTGAAGTGGCGCTCAAGCGTGGGCGGAGCGGCGGCCCGGCGCCGATGCGAAGAGACGGACGAGGGCAAGGCCGGCCACGAACCCCGCGATGTGAGCCAGATAAGCGACACCGCCCGATGGGGCGTAGCTCGCGCTCATCTGGCTCACGATCTGGATCAGAATCCAGAAACCGAGCACGGCCAGCGCCGGCATCGCCACGACGCCGCCCCTTGCGAGTACGCGAACGCGATTGTGCGGAAACAGAAGCAGGTAGCCTCCGAGCACTCCGCTGATCGCCCCGGAGGCGCCGATGGTGGGAACGTCGGAGTCGAGAGAGAAGAGGATGTGGCCGAGCCCCGCCGCGAGTCCGCAGAGCAGATAGAAAGCGAGAAACCGGACGGATCCCATGCGTCTCTCGAGGTTGTCGCCGAATATCCAGAGGTAGAGCATGTTCCCACCGAGATGCATCCATCCGCCATGAAGAAACATCGACGTGAGCAGCGTCGTCCAGAACGGGAGCGGTATCGCCGGCGCCAGATCACGGGCGGCAGCGTACTCCCGGGGCACTACACCCCAGGCCTGGATGAATGATTGGAGTGCGGCGGACGGCTGCGCCATCTCCATCAGGAACGCGAGGACGTTCAGAACGATGAGCGTCCAATTCGCAATCGGCGTGGCTCCCGCTTCGGGCTCGTCTCCTATGGGTAACATCGTGGGGTTCTCCTCGTGAGGGGACTGTGCAATTCTCCTGCCACGAGCTTCCGCAACTGGCACGGGCGTTGCAACTCGCGTCGGCAGTATACGTGATAGCAATCCACAGGAGGAGTCTCTATGAAATGTAACAACGTCATGACGACGGAGATTTTTTGCTGTCTGCCCACCGATTCCCTGGAAGAAGTCGCGAGCATCATGCAATCTGAGGATATAGGGCCCGTGCCCATCGTCGACGACCTGGAGAGCCGGAATCTGATCGGCATTGTCACCGACCGCGATATCGCCCTTCGGGCGGTCGCCCGCGGGCTCGACGCTCGGAAGACGACGGCGGAAGAGGTGATGACGCGCGAGCTCGTCACCTGTGGGATAGAGGACGAGATCGAGTCCGCGCTCGATTTGATGGCCCAGCACCAGGTGCGGCGGTTGCCGATCGTGGACGGCGGACGCCGATTGGTCGGCATGATCTCTCAGGCGGACGTGGCCACACGCTTGAACGAGAGCGAAAAGATCGCGGAGGTGGTAGAGGAGATCTCGCGACCGAGCACGGCCTCGAGCCGGGTCGACCGTTGAGAGAGTCGAGATCCCACGGTGCGCGGCACCACGGGCCGGACGGGATCCGGCCCGTGGGCCGCGGTGACAGGAGCGGGACCACGATCAAGACTGCAATCATCCCGAGTTGAATGCCCGCGGAGATGAGCTTCGTCATCATCGATCGGCTCGAGAGCCTCTGCTTTCCGACTCGATCAGGTTTTCCATCATTTGTCTCGGCATCGTTCACCTCCAGACGTCGAGACTGCAGAATCGATGCCGGGTGTCGGAAACCAGAAGGACGGAATTGCCGTCGCTCGACGCTCGGCCGAAAGCACTATTTACACGAGCGAGTCCGAAAGAAGCGTCAAGGATTCGCGCCATTTCTTTCGATCACCCCGCAGCCGATCCTCTTACCCGCCGCACCGTCGGGCTGACTGCGGAAGTCGTCCGCGCCGGAATGCACCACCAGCGCCTTTCCGAGGACGGTCGCACCCCCGCTCTCCTCCAGAGACCAATCGGCAACCGTCATTGAAAGGCTCCCGATTCCGTCAGCGCCCACCTCGAGGTTTGCGATGTCCCCCGCGTGAAAGGCATCCTCGCCGCGCTTGCCGTGACGTTCGCTCCTGGGATTCCAGTGGCCCCCGGCCGAGCTGGCGTCGGGAGCGCTGCAGTCTCCGTTCTCGTGAATATGGACGGCGTGCTCTCCCGCCGGGGCGTTCCGGACGCGGAGCGTGAAGCTCACGTCACCGCCGTCGGCCTCCATGAACGTGGCCTCTCCGGTGAGGGTGCTGCCGCTTTTTCCATCGAGAGTGGCGATGGCATGGGTGCTATCGCGACCTGTTTCTTCACCACGGCTCACGGGTTTTGCCGTGCTCG
This sequence comes from Acidobacteriota bacterium, assembly GCA_036820975.1. GTDB lineage: Bacteria > Acidobacteriota > Vicinamibacteria > Marinacidobacterales > SMYC01 > DAISKN01. Next base: position 7,178 of record DAISKN010000134.1, read on the forward strand.
CGGCCTCGTCTTCTTCTTCCGTCGGATCCGATCCGGCATCCGGGCGATTGCAGGCTGCCAGGACCAGAAGGACACCAAACCCCGCCAGGCGGGCTTCTCTCAATATCGTTTCGTAGCTCATCGCGATCCTCCCTTGTTTCGGATGTTGCGGGGCTCGCACACTAGTGCATGGCCATGCATGGCATCCTGCAGCTTTCGTGCCAGCAATCGGTCCGCGGCCGAGGGAGCACTACGGTACTCCTGCCGTAAAGAAACGGGAGAATGCCTGATACCCGGATTGCACTCCGAGAGGCATCCTGGACGCACGATAGGATTGGCAAAGGAAGGCGAATGACTCTCGAGTGTGTTCAACCCCTCATCAGTTTTCGCTGCCGTTCTCTACCGCAGGTAGTTCGCTCGCTTCCTCTCTATCGGCCGGCGGGGAACCCACGATGCGAAAGTCCCGGGCCAAAACGCGCAGAAACCTCAGGCCGACGCGATTCCCGTGGTGACAAGGGCGGGCCGCGGTCCAGCCGATGCGGCAGGCCGTTGAAGGCCGCCTACCGCCCCTCCATCGGAGGAAAGGAAGTTGGATATGGAATGCAACCGCGTCGGATGCAAATGCGAAGTTCGAGAGGGACAGGACTACTGCGGCGACTTCTGTCAAAAAGAGCTCCACACGGGAATGGAGTTTCCTCTCCACACCTGCCGCTGTGGCCACGAGCCCTGTGGATCGATTGGAGACCCCGCTACGCACACGTAGGAATCGAGCTTTCCGAACCGGTTCGTGGTACCGAAGGGAACTGCAACCTGCCGACTGCTCTCCGTTCAAAAGGCGGGGAAAGGAACGGTTCATCGGGTATGCGGCTTTCATTGACGTCGAAAGAAACGTTAGTCCCAGGAGGTGCGAAATGAGTGGGAAATGCGGTCACGAGGAATGTCACTGCACGGTAGACGGCGACGATTTCTGCAGCGATTACTGCGAAGACCGGGCCGACACTACCGATATCGACGTAATCGGCGAGCAGGCTTGTCGATGCGGTCACCCCGCGTGCGCCGGGGAATAGTTCCTCGGGATGGGACGCGCAAGCTACATGGGCGCGCCCCATCCCCGGCGCCACGGAGGGTCCAGAAATGAACGACGTCAGGCGGTTGGAGCGCAACTCCACCGAGATCAAGAGAGACCTCAGACTGCGACCTCCGAGCTCCAAGAAAACTTGAAGCAGCTCTTTCGGGGTGGCAAGGCCGGCGGACGACCCCAATCGGTCGAGCGGGCCAATTGGGGCGATTGGCCGAAGTGGAAACGGCGGACCATGCGGGTCTTGTCCATCGCCGCGGGGGCCGCACTACTGGGTGTGTTCTTCCTGAGACGACGTCTCTGGCCAGTGCGGCTGGCGGGGGGTCGCTTCGTCGAGCTCGCCGCTCCCGTCGTGGTGCCGGTGCTGCTCCGGCGCATCGCGGGACGAGAGTCCGCCAACTGAGCAGCTCAGAGCGCGCTCAGGGGAGTTGCTTCTCCAGTTCCTCCGCGAGCGCACCAACGTTCGTCTTTCGCGCCAACTGCTTCGCTTCTCGGTCGTTCTCCAGTTCCAGTCCCATGTGCGCGGCGATCTTCTGCAGGGTCGCGAGCGTCTTCGTGCTCTCCTGCTCTGCGAGCAGATTGATCTGAAGATCGAGGAGCGCCCGCTTGTCCGCCTCCCTGGTCATTCGGTTTTGGGCCATCAACAGCAGCAGGGCCAGGAAAATCGCCTCCAGAGAGACGATAACCGTGAGCAGTCCGAAAGGAAAGGGATCGAATGGCTCGACCCCGTGGATGCCCCCCAGATTCGCTGCAATCCACGCGGTGAACCCTATCAGGTGGAGGCCGACGAAAGGCACGCTACCCGCCTTCCCGATCGCGAAACTGGCGATCCGTTCGCCGGTCGAACGGTCCTCTTCTATCTTCGTTTGCACCTCGGAAAGAGTAACGAGACTTCGCCGCGCGTCCGTGGATGCGGGAGCGGCATCCGGCCTCGGTTTTCGCCGTTTCGAGCTTGTGCGCTTCTTCATGTAAGCGAGGTTCACTTGGGACGCGGCGCCCGAAGCTCGCTTCCCGGCGAACGGTCGCCGCCCCGCAGCTGGTCGACGGCGGCGATCAAGCTTTTCGCCGCGATCCGGACCTCCTCGAAACGGGGATACTTCGCGCGCTCGTCAGTCATTGATCAGGCCTCCACCTGGATAGACGACGTAGAGTGCATCGCCAATGAACCGTGATCCTGATTTCCGACTCAAGGAGCAGCCGACGAGCTTTGAAGCGCTTCACGGCTCCGCCCGTTGAGCACCGCAACTGGGACCGGCCGATCCTCCCGAGGTTTGAGCGGCCCCCGCCGCGGATGTCGCGGACGAAATCTATCTGCTGACGACGAGCTTGGACCGGACGCTCTTCACGCCATCAACAGTTCTGGCAATCTTGACCGCCTGGTCTGCTTCCGCCTTGCTCTTGACCGCTCCCGTGAGCGTCACGTTGCCGTCAGTGGTATCCACGTCGATCTTCATCGCGGACACCACGGGATCGTCGGCCATCTTCATCTTCACCGCTGCGGTAATGCTTGCATCGGTAGCGGCGTCACCCACCTGCTCGGCGGCCTCTTTGGCGCCCGAGCCGACGGCAACACCGGTATTCTTCGTGGCCGTGCAGCCTGACGCGAGGAAAGCGGCGAGAACGGTGAACGACAGAAAGGCAGGTATCTTCGTCATAGTCGGACTCCTTGGTTCAATCTACTTGGCCGTCTAGAGCAATCTCTGTGCCAACGTTGCCGCATCCATTCAGCACACATTCCGCACGATCGTCGGCGAACCGTTCGTACTATTTGCCGAGAGGCCGGGAAAGTTTTTCATGTTCGATCTGGACGTCTTCGCGCGGGCGGTAGAAGTGGCCGAGACCCAGCGGAAGTCCACTCGGGCACAATCCGTCTTCCGTTCGACCACGTTGGCCGGTGCCCGACGTGGGTGTAATACAGCAAGGTCCCGGTGTACGGGAGGGGTTCCAAACCAGCTCGCGAACCTGTAGCGCGTGCACAAGAACGCGCTCAGGGTTCGGTGGCGACGGGTGCTGAGGCCTCACAAAAGGGGAAGGTCACCGGAAAGGGCAATAGCCGCGAAGGGAAAAAGAAGGGGGAAGGGCCGCGCGCCAGCGGAGGCCCTTCCCCTCTCGGGCCAGAAGCCCTTGAGTCGGGTTCTCAGCTTCGGGCGGAGAGCGACGGCGACGAAAGAACTTCTTCCTCCATCGCCTCTTCGCCCTTCCGCAGAAGCCGCGCGGCGCCGCGCTTGACGCCGTCGGCCGTCTCTCGCGCCGCTTCCCTGGCCTTGTCGATTGCCGCTTCACCCCGGCCGATGAGGTCGGTAGCCTTGTCGGAGGCGCGCGCCTTGAGTCGCTCTCCGCCGGCATACAGGTCCGCCCGCACTTCGCGGCCCGACTTGGGGGCGAGTAACAGCGCGGCCATGGCGCCCAATGTCGCGCCGAGGAAGAGGCCGCTCACGAATCCATAACCGCCGTTGTTTTCCATGTCTTCTCCTTAACGTATTCGAAGGGCCTAGTAGGCAGCCCCTAGATGGTGCTTGATCTCGCGCTCGGCTTCCTCACGGGCATAGCCGTACCGCTCCTGGAGCGTTCCGGCCAGCTTGTCGACGTTGCCGTCGATACGATCCAGGTCATCGTCGGTGAGCAGGCCCCACCATTCCTTCACCTGCCCGCGCATCTTCAACCACTTCCCTTTGAGAACATCCTCGTTCATTAACGGTCTCCTTTCTTGATCGTTAGACTTCTCTCACCTTCAATCGATGCAGAGCAATTTCGGTGCCATCGCCGCGACCGCAACAACCCGCGGCAGCCACAAGATCTCCCCGTGGTCGCGCGGGAACTCTTGCCATCGGGAGCGGAGGCTTCCGGCAAAAACTTCTCACGGGCGCCGTCACTCTGCACTCCTTTTCCGTGGCCGCGACTGCACAGCCGGTGCAAGTCGAGGTCGGCGGCGGCGACGCTCCATTCACGACGGTAGCCGGCCGTGGCTCCGACCACCATTCCATGGAAACCGGATTTTCGCAGGGGGAAGACCTTAGGTCTCATCCGCCTGGGGAAACCTCCAGATCGTTCACCACGCGCTCGACCCCGGCGACCGACGCGACCAGGGCGGTCGCTCGTTCCCTCTGGTTCGAGTCCGGCACGCTTCCGGTGAGCCGCACGACGCGGCCGTCCACCAATACTCGCATCCACCTGGCATCGACTTCGTCGGCATGGAGGAGCCGCTCATAGACCGCGCTCTCGATCTCGAGCTCCGTCAAACGTGCCGCGAGCTCTTCATCAGGCGCGGGACCCACGTGCGCATCGACCTGCATCCGATCGACGACCTCGAGCACGCCCGCGGTATCGCGCGCGACATCGAGAACCGCCGTCTTGACGTCGTTCGACGGGACCGCGCCGGTCAGGGTCACTGTCCCTTCGTCGGAATCGACGTCGAGGTCGAACGCCGAAGCGGACTTGGACAACGCCAGCGCGGTCTTTACTTTCGCCGTCAGAAACGCGTCCTGCGACGTATCCCGAACGGTCTCCGCCGCTTGCTCCAGATCCCCGGCTACGGCCTTTCCGGCCTCGGCAACGTCCTTTTCCACGCCGCCCTGTTTCGTCTGGTTCGCGACGTAGAGCGTTCCGATGACGACGATGAGAACCAGTAACAGCAGCCCGGCTCGTACAAATCCGTTCTCACCAGTGAGCCTCTCCATGGTTTCCTCCTTGATCTTTCCGTCACCGCCCATAACGCGGCCCTGCGATTCGAGAATCATGCAGAGCACCTTCCATGCCACGCGCGTGAGCACGAACTCGAGCGCGGGTGTGCGCGCCACGGCCGTTCATTCACCCCTTTCGTTGAGGTTCCTCGCGGGTAAGAAATGCGCAAGAGGTGACGCCCTTTGCAGGAACTACTCGCAGGACCACCGTCTCTCGGATTCGGGCAACTCGGAAACGACGGGTAACGCCCTCGGGAACGAGCTCAACTTCGCGGTGGCATGTCGCTTGCTGTTGGGGTCCAAGCTGCGTGGGACGGGATTCCAGTCCACGGAGAGTCTCGGAGGTGAATCATGACGGAGCTGGCATTTGGCGCGTTGGTCGTCGCCGCTCTCGCATGGACTTGGGGCAACACGGGTATCACACGAGGGGTGGACTCGTTGGCGCGCATCATCTTCATCGTCTTTCTCACGATCGCCGTCATCCTGTTCTCCCTCGCCGTCAT
>DAISKN010000135.1:0-8634 GCA_036820975.1 Acidobacteriota bacterium
CTTAAATTGTTGCCGCCGCTCTTGGTGACGATGTTGATCACCAGACCCGTCGCCGTCGGGCTCGAGGCGTCGACTCCACCGGTTTTTACCTGGGTATCCTCGACCGCGTCGGTCGGAAGGCCCATGTAGGTGAGCTGGAAGTCCTGGTAGCCTCCGAAGGTCATTCCATCGAGCTGGGAGACGTGGGCGAAGTGCTCGGTCGCGTGGCCGAAATAAACCATCCGGCCGCTGCCATCGTCGAAAGGACGAGCGTTGACGCCGGGAGTGAGCTCCAGAAAGTCGCTCCAGTTGCGCCGGGATTGGAGGGGCATGTCGGTCATGAACTCGCCGTCGATGTTGAGAACGTTGGAGGGCTTCGAGATCTCGAGCATCGGCGTTTCCGCGGTGACGGTGATCGTCTCTTGAACGCTCGAAAGCGGCATCTGCACGTCGACGCTGAAGGTGGCGCCGGCCCGGACCAGGATGCCCTCACGGCGATAGGTGGCGAAGCTGGGGAGCTCGGCCATTATCGTGTATTCCCCGGGGGGGAGATTGATGAGCCGGTAGTAGCCCGTCGAATCAGTCACCGCCGTGCGGGTACCGCCGATCAGCGCGGGGCTCGAGGCGGTTACGGTGACCCCCGGGAGCGCCGCTCCCGTGTCATCCGTGATGTAGCCTCGCAAACTGCCATCCTGAGCCACGGCCGCCCCGGCCAAGGAAAGGGCCAGGATGAGAATCAATGCACTTCTAACGTGCATGCAACGTACCTCCCTGCATCCGTCCTGTCGATAGATGCGTTATGTCGAAGAGCCTCGCGTCGACCCCTTGCCTGGTCAGCCACCGATGAGAAGGGGAAACAGAGAGCTCGACGCTAAGCCCTCCATAGTTGAATCCAGCGGATTCGGTTTGCAACGGACGTGCCATGGATCTGCCTCTTGAGAAGGACCGTAAGCCACGTCCTATCAATAAGAAGCGATACGCGCGCTCAGCCAGCCCGCGCAAAAGTACGGAAACTTGAACCTCGAATTCAACGATCGGGATCGGGCCGGGATTTGAGTCGCTCGAGAAGCTCCCGGACCGACGCCTGGTCGGGGGATCTCTGGAGCGACTGCTCGAGATACTCAATCGCTCGGGCTGGATCCCCGGCGGCCGCGTGACAGGCGCCAAGCGCGTTCAGAAGCGCCACATCCGGCCCGGAGAGCGAGAGTGCTTTCTCGAAGTGGGGAATCGCTAACGCCGGACTCCCCGACTGGTAGTACGCGTCGCCGAGCGTGCGGCGGACCTCCGCGTCCTCCGGCCGGCTCTCCGCCAGCGGGGCCAGCATCTCGACGGCCTTTGAAGCATTCTTCTCGTCGAGGAGGTAACGGCCCAGGATGAGCCTCGGGGCCGCGAGCTCCCCGTTCTTGCGAAGCGCCCGCTCGTAGAGGGCTCGGGCTCGCGGCCGATCCTCGAGCCTCAGGTACTGCTCGGCGAGTGCGGTCTCGACGACACCTGGAATCGTGGGGTCGAGAGACTGGTATCGGAGAGACCACGGCCTTTCGATGGTCGAACGGGGACTCACGTCGAAATCGGCGGAGGCTGTGCCCAGGACACCTCCGTCCGGGTCCTCGAGAGCGACGTCGAGCCGGTAACGGCCTCCGCCGAGCCCGGCGAGGGGGATCGACGCGAGAATCGGCTCCCCGCCGCGCTCGCCGATTGCGACCCCGGTCTTCTCCCCGAGCGGCTTCGAGGTGTCTCGATCGAACAGTGCGAGGGTGATCCGATCTTCGCGGCCGGCGCCGGTCACGGGAACGAGCGCGAGAAGCGATTGTCCGATCGCATAAACCCTTTTGGTGTTCGGGTCGAGCCGCTCGGAGCCGAAGTGATAAGGCCGGTATTGGGACGCTTCCGCCGGTTCGGAACCGTAGAGCAGAACCGGGACCCCGATAGACACCTCTCCCGGCCCTCGCTCGGGGACCGAGAGGGGCGACTCGAGGATGGTGTACTGGTTCCGAGCCCGATTCTTCAGGACCACCCGGAACCGGAACTCGCCCGGAAGAAGGGGAAACATGCTCCGGTAGGCGAAGGGGCGCGCCTGGACTCCGGCGAGCTGACTCGGACTGAGCTCGAGAAACTCCTCGCGGGCGAAGGAGAGGACCGGCAGAGAGGAATTCGCGGTTACCACCTCGCCTTGAATCTCGAGGCTCGTGTAGTAGATCTTCTTGTCCTCGTCGAAGACCAGGGTCAGGTCCTGCGGCTCGATCTCGATACCCCAGTGAACGAAGCTCGCCTCTTCGAGGCCCGGCGGTCCGGGGAGGAGATCGACGGAAATGTGGCTTGGGATGTAATTGAAGAGATATTCGGTCTCGACGAGACCGCGATTGCGCTCGATGGCATCGACGTAGCTGGCGTCGACGGCGCGAATCGGAGACCGATAGATCTCCGCGATGAGCACCTCGGTCGAAACGGAATCCTGAACCAGGCCGGGGATGGCACTCTCGTCGGCCCGGAACGTAATCGACGCATGGGCGAGATCCGCGGAGATGTTCGTGAGAAGCTGGTAGGCCTCCGCCCGCGAGTTCTCCCCGAACTGCAGAGCGGGAAAGAGCTTCTCGGGACCGTGGATACGCGGACTGTAGAGACGATACTCCCCCGCGAAACCCTGCTGGAAAAACAGAAGGTAGAACGGCGACGACAGCCCCTTTCGCGGCGCCGCCTCGTAGAACCACACCTCCGCGGGATAGAGGCCCGGCGCTCCGAGGAAGCTTTCGCGGTCGCGGGGCTCCCCGAGAATGATGTACATCTTTCCGCGATCGGTCATCCATCCCGGGATGGGCGTCTCGCGGCCGAGGACCCGGTTCGCATGCTCGAGGCGGCGATAGTGCTCTTCCCGGAACTCGTTCGCCTCCGTGAGCGGATCCGGATCGCGCCTCCTCCAGAACGCCTCGATGAACGCGTCCCGCTCGTCCGCGGATCGGAGCTCGAGGAAGGCTTCGCGCTCGCGCTCGATGATGATGTAAGGGACTTCCTCCTCGAGCCACTGCCGGTGTCGCTCCGCGAGATCCGACGCAGCCTGAGCCGCCGCGACGACGGCAGCCAACAGAGTTATCGCCCTCACAGAATCTCCTCCTGCCCGGGGCCATTGTAACCGCTCGGCTCGTTATGATGCCGTTCGACGATGATTAGCGTCTGCCTCACCCTCTTACTGTTCACGCTCTCGGCCTCTCTAACCGGGGCCCTCGATGTCCGATTCGTGCGAGGGGGTGAGCCCGAGATCGGGCTCCGGGTGACTCTCGAGAGCTCTCTTGTCGCGCTGGAAGGCGAGACGGGGAGCGACGGAGTCGTGCGGTTCGTGGGCGTTCCCGTCGGAGCTTACTCGTTGACGGCAGACTCTCGAGAGTGGGAGCTCCTCCTCACCTCCGAGACCGAGCTCCTGATCCTCGATCTCGACGCCCCTGGAATCCAGGCCGGTCGATTCGGCCGCACGACTCTCCGGAGCGAGAGCGTCTCGCGTCTTCCCCACTCGGGAACGGTGAGCACCGTCCTCGAGACCCTCGAGCCGTTCGCGATAACCTCCCGCATCGACGTCGCCGGCGTCGAGAGCTCGACCGACCCGCTCTGGAGCGTCCGTGGGAGCTCCTGGACCCAGAACCGGATCCTGGTCGACGGCATCGACGTCACCGACCCAGCGGGAGGCTCGTCGCTCCTCTATCCCGATGTGGCGTTCTTCGACGAGATCTCGCTCGTCACCAGCGCCAACCCTTCCGATGTCGCGGGGCCGGGCGCCGAGCTGCATCTGGTGACCGGGGCTGCTCCGTCTTCGTTTGAAGGTTCCCTATCGCTGCGGTACACCGGCAGCACTCTCCAGTCGGAGAACCTCAGCGACGAGCTCGTCGCTCTGGGAGTCGAGCCTCGGGAGGTCCTGCGCTTCCCGAGCGCCCGGCTCGAGCTCGGGGGCCCGAGCTTCTACGGAGCGATCCAGGGATTCGACCTCGCGGCTCGGCTTCCGAAGTTCGACGCCGAAGAAAAGACGAGCCTTCTCGGCGCGGCGGGCAAGATGAGCCGCGAACGCTGGTCTCTTCTCGGCATCGCCCAGCGAGTCGACCGCCCGACGTATGGCGCCCGTCCTCTCGCCGAGCCGTCGGCGGCCGTTCAGGCGAGCGAGACTTTCCAGGTGGCGCAGGCCGGCTTCGACGCGGGCGACTTCTTCTTCCGGGTCGGATTCGCCCGGGGCGAGCTCGACTCGAGCTTCTCGCGGGAAGGCTCCCCTCTTCGGGATCTCGCGACCGGGGAGCTCTTCGACGCGCCTCTCCGGGTCTTCGATCGCACCCGCACCCGATGGAGCGCCGTCGGGCTCCGCGATCTCGTTCTGGAAGGACACCTGCTGAGAGGAGGAGTGGAGATTTCCCATGCGGCCGAGTCCGGGCGAGAGAGGGTCCCCGGGTCGCTGGAGCGCTCGATGGTCGATGGGAGCGGCCACGCCGTCTCGTCGTACTCGGGAAGCGGAGAGCGAGAGGCATCCGCCACCCGTGTCGGGCTCCATCTCCAGGACGCGTTCTTCGCCGGTTCGTTTCGCGTTTCTCCCGGTGTCCGGTTCGACCTGAGCCGATCGGGACCCGTGCGATGGGCGAGCCTTTCGGGAACCATCGATCTCGGGTACGCCCTAACCCCGTCGAGCGAGATCCATTTCTCACTCGGCCGCTACCCGCACGTTCTGACGACGCGTCTCCAGGGAGTCGAGCAAGGCCTGTCGTGGTCGTGGCGGCGGTGGAACGACGCGAACGGCGACCTGCGGGTCGGAGACGGTGAGATCGGCGACGTTCTCCGCCGCGGAGGAAGCGGCGTCACCACGATCGAAGAGGACCTCCCGCGGCCCTACACCCACGAGCTCACCATCGGAGTCGAGAAGCACTTTCGCCGCGGGTTCCTCCGATTCTCCGGCTACCAGCGATGGGAGAAGCGTCTTCTCCAGACGGTGAACGTCGGGATCACGCCTTCGAGCTACGAGAGCTTCCTGTTCCACGACGTGGGGGTCGACGGCGACCTGGGGACGGAGGACGATCGCGACATCCCGATTTACGACCAGAGGCGCCAGCTCGGCGAAGATCTCTTTCGCCTCACCCAGCCTCCGGGTCTCGAGAGCTTCGCTCAGGGGGTCGATCTTCTCCTCGGCTTCGACCACGGCCGGTTCTCCTGGCAGCTCTCCGGCCGTGCCTATCGAGACGTGGGGTCGGGAAACGTTGGGAACGAACCGGAGGAAAACGACACGGGAATCCTGGGCGATCTATTCGACGACCCCAACACCCTGACGAGCGCCGAAGGAAGGCTCTATTTCGATCGCGCGTTCACGGGAAAGCTCGCGCTCACCGCGAGGGGGCCGCTCGGCATCGACATCGGAACCTCGATCCGCTATTGGGACGGTCAGCCGTTCACGCGCCAGATCTTCTTCCCGGATCTGGGTCAGGGCTTCACCGTCGTCCAGGCCTACTACCGCGGCCGGCTCCGCTACGCCTTCAACATGACGATGGACGTGAGGCTCGAGCGGGAGTTCCCTCTCGGCCGGAGCCGCCTCGCGCTCGCGCTCGACGCCTTCAACCTCTTCAATCAGACGCTGCAGACGGGGGAGAACGCAAGGAGCGGCGAGACCTTTCGCGACCCCACGTTCGTCCAGCCGGCGCGCACCGTGGCTCTTCAGGGCCGGTTGCGGTTCTGAGGCGTCGGCAAAGCTTACACGCACCGAATCGCGAGTTTCCTCGAGATTCACCGGGTCGCGTCGGAGCCCCTTACACCTGAGCCCTGCGGAGTGGGATACGCCCGTGCAGCTCGACGCGCCACAACCCTTGTTATCTCAAATCGATCCGTGCGCCGGGCTTCGGCCTGGCCTACCTCTTGCATTTTGACGCCTGGCGAAGCGCAAAATTCATTGGAGGTTTTCGTGACGGCTACCAGAGCTGCTCTTCTTACCCTTCTCGGACTGGTCTTGGCGACGATCCCGGTCGGCACGGCATCGGCATCGATCATCCAATTGCCGGCAGTCCAGATCACCGCGGATGGCTCGGTGATTCCCATACCCGATTCTTCTCAGCCCCGGCTCGGGACCGATGGTCTCTGGCATTTCGACTTCCGCTTCGAGTCGAACGATTACTCGCTTCACGCGTTCTTCACAGCCGACCCCGATCCGTCCATCTCCTATGGAGTAGCGGTTACAGACTTCGGAGCGCCGAGTACGTTCGGTTTCCTGTTCGGAACTCCGATCGTGCTCCCCGCAGGCCCCAACGTCGTCGCGTCCTCCCTGTCGGGAACTCTGACGGACGGCGGGATCGACGGGGTCAGCGCGACGGGTCTCTCGCAGGTCTCCGACGTGGGCATGCCTATTACCAACATGGGAGTCGATCTCTCCGGGCCCTGCTCCAGCCCTGGAACCTGCGGGCCGTTTGCAGCGGGTCCCCTCCCCGGGCCGGCCGGAACCTGGACCTACATGCAGACGTCGCTTCAGTTCACCATGTCCGGAGGGAACGACCAGGCTTCCTTCACGGGCTTCGCCAGCATCGATCCTGCTGCCCGCGCTCCCGAACCAGGGACCGTTCTCCTCCTGTGCGCCGGACTCGGGCTCGCGGCCTGGCGCAGGAGCCGGGCCGAGCGCTAGCGAGAGGGATTCGGCTCCGGGCCTCGCACCACGAGCGTTCGAACGAGCGGTGCGGACCCCTGGTCCTCGAACCAGGCGACGTGCTCGTCTACCATGTCGAGCTTCAGCTCGTAATCGCCGGGAGTCGCCGGAGCCCAGATCGCGACCTCGAGCTCAAGGACCTCCCCCGGGTCCAGGGTGCGTTCCATGTGCCCGTGGCGATCGTAATCCAACCATCCCGTGGCGCCCGGCTCGAGGAGCTTCACGCCGAGCTTGATGCCTCGCCTCTCGTCGGACGTGAAAACCCACTCCTCCGGACTTTCGTTCACCACGCGCAGGCGAACGTCCATGCGGTCTCCGGGAGCGGCCTCGGCGGGTAGTCCCGCCGCTTCGATCGACGCCTTGTACCCGTAGGGCACGTAGAGCTCGCGCGCCCAGCGCTCGAAGGAAGCCCAACCGGAGTCGGCACCCGAGTCTCGCCGGTAGGCTTCGTATTGATCGAAGATGCGCCCGATCTCGGAAGCGGGACCGAAGGGCAGGTGGCCGTGCCACAGGCTCAGCTCCGACCGCGCGTCTTCGAACGGCGCCCCGCCGAGCGCCATCCGCGCCACGACGCTCGCGAATCCCGTGCGGTCCGCCCCGGCGCTGCAGTGGACGAGGATCGGCGGAGGGAGACCTTCGAGGTGATCGATGAGCGCGGCTACGGCGGGGCGCGAGGGAAGCCGCTCGGGAACCAGATCGATGCTGCGCAGCTCGACGCGGTTGCGCTCCGCGACCTCGAGCTCCCTCCGAAACCACTCGCGGTGCTCTTTCTCTCCCCGAAGGTTCACGATGGATTTGACCCCGTGCCGACGGATGCGCTCTTCGAGGTCTTCCGGAGAAAGCTGGCCGCTCCGGTACACGCGGCCGGGGACGACGATGCCGAAGTTGTCGCCGAAGCGAGAGCGCCCGAGAGCGAAGAGCCCGAGCCCGCCGAGGCCGAGGAGCCCGAGCGCGAGAAGGTTTCTGGTCATCCTGCCCGTCGCTTCGGTTCGAGCCGCGGCGGGCGGGGGCCGTGGCGGATCGCGTCCTGAAGAGTCGCGTACTCGAGCTCGAGGCGAGCTTCGGCGCTCCGGAGCATGAGACCGCCGCGGCTCATGTCGCCGCGGCCCACGAACGCCGCGGGAAACCGGAGACGGCCGCCGAACACCGGTAGGAGGACGTCGGCGTATTTGGAGCTCGCGACGCTTCCGAGGAGAACGACGTCGGCGCCGGGTCCCGCCCGCCGGGCGAGATCGCTCGCGTCGCGCTCGAGGGGCTTGCGATATCGATCCTCCTCGGCGTCGATGGGGACTTCCGCCATACGGCGCAGTTCTTCGAGCGTCACCTTGCCGTCGGGCGGCTTCAATCCCAGGCCGGGGGCGATCACCAGAGATCCCGGAAGCCCCGGCGGCGGATGGGCGAACGCCCGGGCGTAGGCCAGCTTGCCGCGGAAATAGAGGCTGCTCACGAACTGGAACAGGTCTCCGATTGCCGCTCCCTCCGAGGAGCGAAGTCGCCGGGCCAGCTCGGAGTCACCCCGCTCGTCCAGGAGGTATTTCGCTCTCGTTCCTCGGAGGCTTGCCGGGGAAAGGAGAAAGATTCTCTCGAGAGTCATGTGGTAGCTTGACGATCCGACATGGCCGCCGTCACCGAAGAGAGCATCCCGATAGTAAAGCTCGCACGGAAGCTTCGCACCCTCGAGTACTTTACTCTCGCTTTCGGAAGCATGGTGGGGGCGGGCTGGCTCATCATCATCGACGATTGGCTCACCCGCGGCGGACCGCTCGGAGGGATCCTCGGATTCCTCTTCGGATCGCTTCTTCTGGTTCCCATAGGCCTCACCTACGGCAGGCTGGTCGCGGGTCTTCCCGACGCCGGCGGCGAGGTCGCCTATACCGAGCTCGTTTTCCCGCGCGCCGTGAGCTTCCTCACCGGATGGTTCGTGGTGCTCGCGTACCTGGTCGTCTGCCCCTGGGAGGCGGTCGCGATCGGAAAGCTCCGGGAGGCGTTCGCGGAGCACCAGAAGCAGA
>DAISKN010000135.1:8644-12411 GCA_036820975.1 Acidobacteriota bacterium
CGCGGCTCGTCCCGGTTCTCGACTCGGTCGAGCTCTACCGGTTCGGCGGCCAGCCGGTCTTCCTCTACCGCCTCCTCCTGGGTCTCGCGGTGACGGCGTTCATCTGTTATCTGAACTACCGCGGCATCCGCTCCTCGGCGACGTTTCAGAACGTCTGCACCTTCGGACTCCTCGCGGTCTTCGTCATCTTCTCGACCCTCGGCCTTCTCCGCGGCGACGCTTCGAATCTGACGCCGCTCTTCAGCCATCCCGGGACGGGCGGAGCGCTGGTGTCGGTTCTCCTCATCCTGCAGATCGTCCCCTACTTCATGACCGGCTTCGAGGCGGTCGCGAAGTCCTCCGAGGAGGCTCACGCGGATTTCCAGCCGACGGGGTTCCGCAACGCCATCCTCCTCGCGATCGCCGTCGGAGGCCTCTTCTACGCCACCATCCTGCTGGTCGTGCCCATGGTCCACCCATGGACCGAGCTCACGGCGATTCCCTTCGGCACCGCCGTCGCCTTCGAGCGCGCTTTCGGATCGCGCGTCATCGGAGACTTCATCCTTCTCGGAGCGGTCCTCTCGCTCTTCAAGGTCTTCAACGGCTGCTTCATCGCCGCGACGCGGATGGTTTATGGAATGGGAAAACGGGGGCTCGTGCATTCGGCCCTCGCGAGCGTCCACCCGCGATTCCAGACCCCTCACCTGGCGATAGCGTTCGTCGGCCTCGTCACCGTGATATCGACTTTTCTCGGAGACGCGCTCCTCGTGCCCCTGTGCGAGCTCGGCTCCCTCGCCATCGCCGTCGGTTGGCTCTCCGCCTGCGTGTGTTTCCTCAAAGGCGTTTCCTGGAGCGCGTCTCGGCCTCCCGGACGAGGAGCTCGGGCTTTGGCCGGGATCGGCGCCTTCGTGGCGCTCGCCCTGGTATTGATGAAGCTCTTCCCGTTCGTCCCCGGCCACATGAGCTGGCCGCAGTATCTCGGGCTCGCCGTGTGGATGTCGCTCGGATTCGCGCTGTGGTGGGCGGCGGAGCGGTTCCGCCCGTAGCGACGGGGGTGCTGAGCACCCCCGTCGAATTGCACGACGGCCTCAATCCTCGCGGAGCTGACCTCGGACCTCTCCTCCCGGGAACTTGCCGCTGTGAACGTTGGCGTATGTCACGCCCGCGCGGATGAGTCGAACGAGCTCAGCGAACCGACCCGCTTCGAGCGGGTCGATGCCCTGACCTGCCGGTCCGACGACGTTCGCCTCGGTCAGCGTCCCTTCGACGTCGCCCGCGCGAGCACCGGGGCACAGTGGCGTCAGGTCCGGCGTCGGACCCGGCAAGGCATCGGTCTTGCACAGCCAGACGGAGATGCCCCCGGCGGTGTGGAACTGGCCCACGTGGATGTGGGCCTGAGTGATGTCGCCCTCGAGGCCGGTGTACCGGAGCCGGTATGAGATCGTCGTTCCGTCCTCGCTCAAAGTCGCGCGGAACGAGCCGCTGGCGGTCGTCGAGACCGCGCCGATACCGGTACCAACCTCATTGATACCTTTGAGATCCGCTTCGAACCTCCGCCGCTTTCCGCGGTCACCGCTGGCGGAAACGACCGCGAGCCCAAGAATGACGGCGAACATCAGAAACGATAGATTGATCTTCTTCATGAAACCTCCTTTTCCGGCTTGCCAGCCGGTTGTTGAACGAGACTCGCCACGAGAAGTGCAATCTCTATGCCCGCAATAGAGGCCGGGGTATCGCGGTTCTTTCGAGACGATCCGGCCCACCGCAGGACGCGCGCGATTGAATCTCGTTACCTGGGTCGTAAGGTCTTACGAGCGGTGTAAGCGCTCGGGAGAACGAGGTGTCTACTCTCTGAAGACCACCCGCCCACCCACGATCGTCATTCGCACCCGAAGCTCGGGCAGCTTCTCCGCCGGGAGGCTCAGGGGGTCATCGGAGAGGACCGTCAGATCCGCATAGCGACCCGGCGAAAGCGCGCCGAGGTCCTCTTCCTGGAAGGCGGCGAAAGCGGGCCCCGCGGTGAGGAGGCGCAATGCGGTATCGGCGGAAAGTCGTTCTTCGGGATGAAAGCCCGAGGGCGGGGTCCCATCGGCGGCGCGCCGGGTGACGGCGCAGAAGAAGTTCAACAACGGATCCCCGGAGTCCGAAGCCGGGTAGTCCGTCCCGAGAGCGAGGCTTGCTCCCGCGTCGAGGAGCGAGCGCGTCGCGAGCACCCAGCTCGCGCGCGAAGGACCCACCCGGTCCTCGGACCAGCGCGCGTACTCGCCCGCGAACATCGGCTGGAGGGAGGCGATGACCCCGAGCTTCGCGAACCGCGGCCGGTCGGCGGGATCGATGACCGATGCGTGCTCGACGCGGAAGCGGAGCCTCCGGGCTTCGGGCCCCGCGGCCTCGAAGGCGTCGAGGGCGCGCCGCACGGCCTGGTCGCCGATGGCGTGGGCGTTGACCTGGAACCCCTTCGCCGTCGCCGCCCGGATCAACCCCAGAAACTCCTCGTCGCCCATCGTCTCGAGGCCGCGCTCCGAGGGAGCGTCGGCGTAGGGCTCGAAGAGCTGGGCGCCCCGGGATCCGAGAGCGCCGTCGAGAACCACCTTGAAGCTCCGGATCGTGAGCCGTCCCTCACCGAGCCCGATCTCGGGCCCGCGCGCCAGGGTCTCGGCTACGAGCTCTCCGCGCCCGTTCGCCATCGCGTAGACCCGGACCGGAAGCGCTTGCTCCGCGAGAAGCTTCTTGTAAAGAAGGAGGGTCTCCCGGTCGGCGCCGGCGTCATGGACGATGGTGAGCCCCGAGCGCGCGTACGCCTCGAGCGCCGCGCGCAGGCGCCGCTCGGCTTTCTCGGGCGTCGGCGCCGGCACGATGCGCCGGACGAAAGCCGTCGCGTGGTCGACGAGGATGCCCGTAGGCTCCCCCGCGGCATCGCGCAGCACCTTGCCGCCGGGAGGATCCGCGGTCGCGCGGGAAACGGACGCCTCGGCGAGAGCCCTCGAATTGACCCAGATGGAATGGCCGTCGATCCGATCGAGGACCACGGGATGGCGCGTGGTAGCCGCGTCCAGCTCCTCCGCGGTCGGAAACGCGGAGGGTCGAAAGTGGCCTTCGTCCCAGCCGCCGCCCTGGATCCAATCCCCCTCCGGAGTCTTCGCGGCTTCGCCCTTCACCCGCGCCACGATCTCCTCCTTGTCGAGGCCTCGCAGATCGAGAGTCGCGAGTTGCTCGCCGAAACCGGATACGTGCGCGTGAGCGTCGGCGAGGCCGGGAACGGTGACGCCTGGCAGGTCGATCTTCTCGGTGCGCCGCCCGGCGTACGCCTCGAGACTCGACGCCTCGCCGACGGCGAGGATGCGTCCGCCCTTGACCGCAAGGGCCGTCGCCCGCGGCCGGGTGGGGTCGAGCGTTACGAAACGCCCGAGGAAGATCGCGTCGGCCGTATCTCTCGACGATTGACCCGCGGCTGCGGATAAGTTCGTGAGCGCCACCAGGAAGAAGACGGCGGAAAACCGGCGTTCATGCATTCGGGGATTGTAACGAAACGTCGTGGGCTTTGATCTCCCGGGTTGACAGGAGGAGCGCCAGTCGAGAAGATGCCGATTCGACAGGAACCCCGATGACATCAAGACGAATCGCATCCATCCTCATCTGGGCCGCGGTTTCCGTTCTCGGCGCGGTCGCCTTCGCGGTCGTGGCCCTCAGCCGCGGAGAGAGCATCAACTCCATCTGGCTCCTCACCGCCGCCGTCTGCACCTACGCCGTCGGCTACCGCTTCTACGCCCTGTTCATCGCCAAGAAGA
>DAISKN010000136.1:0-12319 GCA_036820975.1 Acidobacteriota bacterium
GTACAATGCGCTGCTCGCCGTCCTGTTGCGTGGCGGCGCGATCCTGGTCTATCTCGAGCGCACGTCGGGCGTGTCGCTGGACCGTTAGCGAGCGGAAGGCATGGTCATCGCCGTCCTTCTGGCGTCGGCGCTGGCGCTCCTCGCCGGGTGCGGCGATTCGTCGACGGAGACGGCGCCCGCGCCGCAGAACGCGGGAATCAACGTCCTCTTCATCACCGTCGACACTCTCCGCCCGGATCACTTGAGCGCCTACGGCTACCCGCGCAAGACCAGCCCCGCGATCGACGAGCTGGCGTCGAAGGGAGTGGTCTTCGATCTCGCCTTCACCTACTGGCCCAAGACCCGCGGCAGCTTCGCCGCGATGTTCACGAGCCTCTACGCCTCGCAGCACGGGCTCACGGTCCGCGACCGGGACCTTCCCGGGTTCAACGAGACTCTGGCCGAGGTCTTCCAGAAGGCCGGGTACCGGACCGCGGCCGCGGTCGACAACGGCAACCTCGATTCCCGGCTCGGCTACGCCCAGGGTTTCGACGCCTACGAGGAGACGTGGCTGCGGGCGGAAAGCGAGCTCGAGCGCACGGAGATCATCACCCGCTTCGGCGAGGAGCTCGTCGGGAGGAAAGACGACGCCCGGCCGTTCTTCCTCTGGCTCCATTACGTGAATCCGCACGCCCCCTACGAGCCGCCGCCGGAGCATCTCTCCCGCTTCCACGGCGACGGAATCGTCCCCAGGGGGAGCGCGCTCGCAGAGGTCGTCGGTTTCCACGGGGGCGTGAACCGCAAGATGACGGTCGAAGGCGCGCGCACCTGGGGCGACTACGTCGATCGCTACGACGCGGAGATCCTGCTCGCCGACGAGCACGTCGGCCGCGTCCTGAAGGCCCTGAAAGAAGGTCCCAACGCGGGAACCACCATCGTGGCGCTCACCTCGGACCACGGAGAGAGCCTGGGCGAGCACGGCTACTACTTCGACCACGGCGACGACCTCTTCAATCCTTCGCTCCGGATCCCCCTGGTCCTCTCGTTTCCCGGATTTCTTCCCGCGGGCGAGCGCGTCTCGGGCGCGGTCTCGACCCTCGACATCTACCCCACTCTCCTCGACCTCGCACAGATTCCCTTCCCCACGGGACCTCCCGGCCTTCAGGGGAGCTCGGCGCTTCAACTCATCCGCGGCACCAAGTCCCGCCTGAAGGACCATCTCTTCTTTCAGAACGACCGCCACCTGACGGCGATCTCGAACGGCCGGCTGAAGCTCGTGAAGCGCCCGGAGGTCGAAGGAAGCGACGGCGCTTTCGAGCTCTACGACCTGTACCGGGACCCGGGGGAGACCGAGGATCGGTACCTGGGATCGAAGGGACACGTCGCGCCGCTCGAGGCGGAGCTCGGGAGCTTCCTCACCCGGACCGTCGCCTGGCAGCAGGAGACCACGGCCCGGCGGGAGCCGGCGAAAGACGACTGCACGCTCTCCGACGCGACCCGCAAGAGCCTGGAGATCCTCGGATACGTCGAGGAGGCTCCCCTTCCGTGCCGTAGCGAGTAAGGCTACACGCCAGGCCGGAGGCTTCCGCCTGTAGCGCGGCCAGCGACAACGCGATCCCATAAACTCCATTCCTGCAACGCGGGATTCAAACCGCGCGCCGGAACGGGGCTTGCAGTCTCGGCCGGCATGAAACGAGGAATCATCTGGGTAGTCCTGGTAATGATCGCAGCCGCCGTCTCCATTTCCGCGGAGCCCGCGCCCGCGACCCAGGGGGCGTTCGCGGTGGGGCTGTCTACGAAGCTCGCGCTCGGGCAAGGATTCCTCCTGGAAGAGGAGGAGGCGATTCTTGCCCTCAACCGCATCGGCATCCGTCCCGATTCCGGTTGGGTCACTGAGGATCCGGTGACCCGGGACTTCTTGTACCAGATCCAGAAGTCGATGCACCGGCTCCTCGAGAACGTGAGCAGGGAGATGAACCTCCCATTCCCGCCCGCGCTCGAAGCCCCCCCTCGGCCCTGACATCCCCTGTGTTACTCTTTCTTCGTGAAAGAGAAACGCATCGCCGTCATCCCCGGCGACGGAATCGGAATCGACGTAACCCGGGAAGCGCTCGCGGTCCTCGGAACGCTCGGAGAGGTCACCGGCGCACGCCTTTCGGTCCAGGAATTCGATTTTGGCGCCGAGCGCTACCTGAAGACCGGAGTCTCGCTCCCCGAGGGAACCTACGAGATGTTCCAGCGGGACTTCGACGCGATCTACATCGGCGCCCTCGGCGATCCCCGGGTCCCCGACATGGCGCACGCGCGGGACATCCTCCTCGGCACGCGCTTCGTCCTCGACCTCTACGCCAATCACCGGCCGGTGAAGCTCCTCCATGACGATCTCTGCCCGCTCAAGGGGCGTGGCCGCAAAGATGTGAACTTCGTCGTCTTCCGCGAGAATACCGAAGGCTCCTACGTCGGGATGGGAGGCATCTTCAAAAAAGGAACCGCGGACGAGATCGCGACCCAGGAGGATATCAACACCCGGAAGGGCGTCGAGCGGATCATCGAGCACGCGTTCCGCCACGCGAAGGCGAACGGACTCACCAAGGTCACGATGAGCGACAAATCGAACGCCCTCCGCTACGGGCACGACCTCTGGCAGCGCGTGTTCGCCGAGGTCTCGAAGCGCTATCCCGAGATCGAGGCGAACCACCTGTACATCGACGCGCTCGCCCTCCAGATGGTGAAGAACCCCGCGCAGTTCCAGGTGGTGGTCACCTGCAACATGTTCGGCGACATCGTGACCGACCTCGGGGCGGCGCTCCAGGGCGGCCTCGGAATGGCCGCGTCGGGCAACATCAACCCCAACGGGATATCGATGTTCGAGCCGGTGCACGGCTCGGCGCCCAAGTATGCGGGAAAGAACATCGCCAATCCCTTCGGGGCGATCCTGTCGGCCCAGATGATGCTCGAGCACCTCGGCTTCCGGGAGGAAGGGGCGCTGGTCGAAAAGGCGGTGGTCGCGGCGATCGAGAACCGGGAGACGCCTTCGGAGCTCGGCGGTCGTCTGGGAACCCGCGAGGTCGGAGCGGCGGTCTCGCGAAGGATCCGCGAGCTGGCTTCAGTATAGGACGGCGTCCTCCCCCCGCTCGCGCACGAGCTCCTCGAAATGCGCGACGAGAAGGTCGCGGCGCGCGAGGAGCCCTTCGATCTCCCGGGGCTCGAGAACGTCTTCGGTGGCGGCCTTCAGCTCCTCGTGCGTCACCGAGCGCAGCTTCCCGTAGAGCCCGCGGTCGCACCGCAGGAGTCCTTCCGTCGATCGCAGCTTGGGCCAGGGCCGGAACGCCCGGGTGAAGTCGATCATCCACACCTCGAAGGCGCGGGTGATGAGGACGTTCGATCGATTGCGGTCGGTGTCGTGGACGAGTTGCGAGAACAGCTTGACCTTGTCCCCCTGCCGGCTCCAGCTCTCGCCATCGGGCGGGCGGAGGCCGCGCTCGATCATGGCGTTCTCGTCCATCATCACGTCGTCGACCCACCAGGTCATTGCGCCGGTCCGCGAGCGCCACCGCCTTTCGACCGAGACCGGCACCATGTCTTCGAGTCCGAGAAGCCGGGCGAGGCGCCAGGCGGCGATGTTGTAGCGATAGGAGTCGACGAAGGCCAGCTCCACGCGTCCCGCGACCTCCTTCTGCGCTGCCCGCTCGTCGACCGATTGGAAATGCGCGTCGTGCGCGAGATCGCCTTCACGGAGGGTGAGACGCCACGAGTCGGTCACGCCGGAGCCGGCGGGAGCGGCTGCGACCACGTCCGCCGTTCGCAGGAACTGCGCCTTGCCTTCGCCGTCCAGGGCCGGTTGGGCGACCGCGGCAAGGGCCGCGAGCAGCACTACTCTCCGCACCCATCGAGTATAATCGCTCGCATGAAACTCACGCGATCCATCGCCGTTCTCGGCTTCTCCGCGCTCCTTTTCGCCGCCGTCGCTTCAGCGCAGGTCACGAAATACGTTCGCTACGCCCACGGGGGAGGGACGTCCTTCGGAATCCTGGAGGGAGACCAGATCCGCGAGCTCGACCGCTCGCCGATCGAGAGCGGAAAACCCACGGGAAAGACCGTGGCGCTCTCGAGCGTCCGTCTCCTCGCTCCGGTCGAGCCTTCGAAGGTAATCGCGGTCGGCCTGAACTACAAGAGCCACATCGGGAACGCCGAGCCCGCCAAGTATCCGCCGCTCTTCGCCAAGCTCCCGACCTGCATCGTCGGACCGGAGGCGGACATCGTCTATCCCGAAGGCGCCACCAACACCCATTTCGAAGGCGAGCTCGTGGTGGTCATCGGCAAGAAGGCGAGCCGAGTCTCGAAGGCGGACGCTCCGCAGTACATCTTCGGAGTCACCGCCGGAAACGACGTGAGCGAACGGAACTGGCAGCGCGACGATCTCCAGTGGTTCCGCGCCAAAGCTTCCGATACGTTCGGGCCCCTGGGCCCCGTGCTCGTGACCGGCCTGAACCACAACGACCTACTCCTCCAGACGCGGCTCAACGGCAAGGTCCTCCAGAAGCAGAGGACCAGCGACCTCATCTTCGACGTCGAGGACATCGTGAGCTACGTCAGCCAGTTCGTGACCCTGATGCCCGGCGACGTCATCTATACCGGCACTCCGGGAGCCACGAGCCCGATGAATCCGGGAGACGTGGTGGAGATCGAGATCGAGGGAATCGGAATTCTCCGCAACAAGATCGCCGCCTCCAGCAGCGCCCCCAAAACCGGAAATTGACCGCAGCGCCCCGACTCATCGTTCCCCTCGTCACCCCCTTCGCGAAGGGGGGCGAGGTGGATTCCGGCGCGCTCGAACGCCTCGTCGACTACACGATCGCCGAGGGCGCATCGGCGCTGATGCCGACCGCCTTGACGGGAGAGGGGCCGCTTCTCTCCGATGAGGAGACGCTCCGAGTCTGGGAGACGGTCTTCGCCGCCAATCGGGGGCGCCGGCCCGTTCTTCCCGCCGTCATTTCCTTCACCACCGAGGCCGCGGTTCGCCGCGCCCGAAGGGCGGAGGCCATGGGAGCGGAAGGGCTCCTTCTCGCCCCCATCGTGCCCGAGCTCTACGCGGGACGCTCGGAGCGGGACATCGTCCGGTTCCACGAAGAGGTGGCGGGTTCGACCGCGCTTCCGATTCTCCTGTTCAACTACCCTTCGCTCACGGGAGTGGATCTGAAGCCCGCCCTGGTGGAGAGCCTCTCTTCGATTCCGAACGTGCGCGGCATCAAGGAGAGCACGGGGGACAGCCGGAGGATCTCGGCGCTCCGCAGGCGACTCGGCTCCCGTATCGAAGTCATCTGCGGCGCTCCCACCGCCGCTCTCGAGTCTCTGGCCCTCGGCTGCACCTCGTGGATCACCGGAATCCTCAACGCCGTTCCGCGAGCGGGAGCCGAGCTCATGAAGGCGGTCGAAGGATGCGACCTCGAGCTCGCGCGAAGCATCTACTTTGATCGCATTCTTCCCATCGTCGACCTCCTCGATCGCACGTCGAACCCCACCGGCACGATCAAGGCGGGCGTGCGACTCCGGGGAATCGACGTCGGCGTCCCCCGCGCTCCCGGGCAGGACCTACTTCCCTCGGAGCTCGCGGAGCTGAGAGCGCTCCTCAAGACACGATCTTGAAGGTCGGGATAAACGTCCTGAACTTCGGCCCCGGGGCTACGCCCGGGATCTTTCGCGAGTGGGCCCGGACGGCGGAGTCCCTCGGGTATCACTTCCTCGCGGTTTCCGATCACCTGGCGCTGACCCGGGACGTCTACGCGCAGTATCCGGCTCCGTTCTACGATCCCTTCACGCTTCTCGCCTGGCTCTCCGGAATCACCACCCGGATCGAGCTCGCGACCACCGTCGCCATCCTTCCCTACCGGAGCCCGCTCCAGCTCGCCCGGCTCGGAGCGAACCTCGATCGGTTGAGCGCCGGCCGCTTCATTCTCGGCGTGGGGGTGGGCTGGGCGCGCGAGGAGTTCGAGGTCCTCGGCGTCCCCTTCGAAAAGCGCGGCGCCATCGCCGACGAGTACCTCGAGGCCCTCCTCGAGCTCTGGACGAAGGACGAGGCCTCCTACAGCGGGCGCTTCGTCCGGTTCGAGAACGTCCAGACCGGACCCCGCCCCGTCTCGACACCCCACCCTCCGATCTGGGTCGGCGGCGTCAGCGACGCCGCGCTCCGGCGCGCGGCCCGATTCGGAGACGCGTGGCATCCGATCCGGATCCGGGTCTCCTGGCTCGAGAAGAAAGCTCCCGAGCTCGCCTCGCTCGCGCAGTCGATGGGACGCCCTGCGCCGCGCCTTTGTCCGCGGATCCTGCTGCGGGTTACCGAGGCCCCCGAAGGCGAGTCCCGACGCGCGGGCGAGGGTACGCTGGAGCAGATCCGAACGGATTTCTCGGCTCTCGAGAGGCTCGGCTGCCCGTACGTTCTCCTCGATTTCTTCACGGGAGACGTCGAGGCAACGCGAAGTCCGGAGCCGTACTTTCGGGTCCTCGAGATGCTGAAGGAACGGGTTCTCGACCTGCCGCGTCAGTCGCTTCGGTAGAGGCGGCGTCGGTCCTCAAGGACTGATGGGAAGGAGATCGCGGAGAGCGTTTCGCACGGACTCCTGGACGGGCTCGGGCACGGGCTCCGAAGGATTCGCGCGGCAGAGGGCCACGACATCCTTCAGCGTCTGGCATGCGGCGCGGCACCGAGCGCATCCCGCGAGATGCTTTTCCATCTCGGCGCAGATCGCGGCGTCGATCTCTCCCTCCAGATGCCGGGAGTAGAGCGCCACGATGTCCGGGCATCCGACGGACGCGGGCCTGTCGTTCTCTCCAGGGTCCAGGAACCTCGACATCGCCGAGCGTACCGTAAGCCGCGCCCGATGGAGCCGGCTCTTCACGGCATCGACACTTATCGAAAGCGCCTCCGCCACCTCGGGCGCCGTCAGGCCCTCGAAGTCCCGCAGGAGGAGCACTTCCCGGTAGATCGGGTCGAGGGCGTCGATGGATTCCTCCAGGGCTTCCTGGAGCTCCTTTCCCTCGAGCACTTCGTCCGGGCGCTTCCCCGGAGCCGCGAGCCGATTCATCTCCAGCGGACGGTCGGTTTCGAGCGAAGCGACCTCCTTCGGCGCGAACTTGCTCTTCCGGTGCTTCTTCAGGCAGAAGCTCCGCGCGATTCGGTAGAGCCAGGTCGATATCGAGGACTCCTCCCGGAAGTCCCCCACTCCGCGAGCCATCGCCAGGAGAGTCTCCTGGAGGACGTCGCGAGCGTCCTCGGGATTCCGGCACATCTTCATGCCGAATCGATAGATCCGGGCCTGGTGCCTCCCGAGCAGGGCGTCGATGGCGCCTCCGTCACCGCGACGAGCCGCCTCCAGAAGCGCGTGGTCGGTGGGGGTTTCGGACAACGTCATCGGGGCTTCCTTCTCGGGGCAGATGATAGCGTGAAACTCCACCGCGGGCACCCGCTCCTTGAACCCTTTCACGCGTTCCCGGCTCTAATCGTGTATGGATTGGATCAGTCTTCTAGGATTCTTCGCCCTGTGGATGGCGCTTCAGTACATCGTTTTGCCCCGCCTCGGGGTGCCGACCTGAGCCGTTCCTACACCGCGCCGGTCGGCGCGCCAGGAGCACGAGGAGGAGAACACTGAGAAAGGATGCGAGAAATGAGCACTGGGAACACGCTCGGCCTCAGACGTGAGGTGAGCTCGACCTTCGACGAGGCGGTGGTGAACGTGACCGAGGCCCTCAAGAGCGAGGGCTTCGGCGTCCTGACGGAGATCGATGTCCGGGACACTCTGAAGAAGAAGCTCGGCGTCGACTTCCGGCGCTACCGGATCCTGGGCGCCTGCAACCCGCCCTTCGCCCATGAGGCGCTTCAGGCGGAGATCGAGGCGGGGCTCTCGATGCCCTGCAACGTGGTGGTCTATGAAGGGGACGAGGGCAGGACCGTCGTAACCGCCGTCGACCCCACGAAGACCGTCGCCGCCGCGGGGAACCCCAAGCTCGTCGCGCTGGCCGAATCCTTGCGGCAGAAGCTGGAGCGGGTGCTGGAGCGGCTTCGATAGTAGAGGAGCAATAGGTTCATGAAACCCAATGAGGCAATCTGGGACCGGATGATTCGGGTCGTCCTCGGAATCGGGCTTTTGTCCCTGGTATTCGTCGGACCGCGGACCCCCTGGGGAATCGTCGGCGTGGTGCCGCTCTTGACCGGGCTCGTGGGGTTCTGCCCGCTCTATCGGATGCTGGGGCTCAGCACCTGCCCGGTTTCGCAGAAATGAGAACGCCTTCGTGCAGACCTTCGCCCGCATCACCGGGACGATGAGCTGATTTTCTCCCACTCATAGAATTTCCCGCAGCGGCGCCGGGATCCTCACCAAGATTTCTCGATGCGGACGTCCGCATCGAGCCCGTTTTTGCGTCGTTATCCGTAGAAACGATCGATGGGGGAAATCATGCTCGCCAGAATCGATTTGCGCGTTCTCATGGCCCTGGTCGTACTCTCGATTTCCGGGAGCCCGGCCCCGTCGGAAGCGACCCTGATCACCTATGAAGTCGCCGCGGTGGCCGGAAACACGTTCGAGTACCGCTACGTCGTCGACAACGACACGCTGAGCGTCGATATCGAGGAGTTCTCCGTATATTTCGACCTCGACCTCTTCGAGAATCTGAGGACGCCGACGGCGCCCACCGATTGGGACCCCCTGGTGGTGCAGCCCGACATCCTCCTCGGCGACGACGGATTCTTCGACGTCCTCGCCCTCGCAAGCGGCATCGCTCCCGGGGGAAGCCTCGGCGTCTTCACGATCTGGGCCGACTTTCTCGGCGCCGGCACTCCGGGCCGTCAGCCGTTCGAGATTCTGGACCCGGTGACGTTCGCCGTACTCGATTCCGGCTTTACGGTCCCCGCCGGGAGCCCGGTTCCCGAGCCGACGACGGTCTGGCTCGTCGGGCTCGGGCTCGCGGCTCTCGGGCTCGCCCGTCGGCGCGCGGCCATTACCTCCGGAACGGAAGGAAAGTCCCGGTGAACGCACCCCCCTGGCTCTTCGGGCTCGCCACGATGCTTCTCGCGCTGGCCCCCGCGGTGAGCGCCGATCCCACGCTCGGGGATTTCTCCACCTTCGAGCAGGTCTCGTCGCGGCGCGTCAGCCGTGTCCTCACCGAGTTCGAGTACCGTGTGCCGCTGACCGCGGATCTTCACGAT
Source organism: Acidobacteriota bacterium (assembly GCA_036820975.1). Classification (GTDB taxonomy): domain Bacteria; phylum Acidobacteriota; class Vicinamibacteria; order Marinacidobacterales; family SMYC01; genus DAISKN01. Next base: position 9,179 of record DAISKN010000136.1, read on the forward strand.
CTCGCCGGAGCGAGCGTCACCGTCACCAGCGCGTCCCCTTCCACGACCATCGTGGACGGGAGCTTGAGCTTCGGCGTCATCTCCGCAGGCACGACGAGCTTCAGTGTGGATACGTTCTCGTTTCGACACGACCGGAGCGTCCCGTTCGACCCCTCGGTCCTGCAATTCACCCTCGACGCTCTGCCGGCCAACCGGCCGCCGGTCGCGAACGCCGGCCCCGACCAGACTGCTTTCGTGGCGGATCGGGTCACGCTCGACGGAAGCGCCTCGATGGACCCCGACGGCGATCTGCTCAGCTTCGCCTGGTCCCTGGTAAGCCTTCCCGCGGGAAGCACGGCCTTCCTTTCCGACCCGGGCACCGTCATGCCCACCTTCGATGTCGACTTCCCCGGGACCTACGTCATCGAGCTCGTCGTGAACGACGGCGCCGCCGGGAGTCTTCCGGACACCGTCATCGTCGACACTGCCAACTCCCCGCCGGTCGCGAACGCCGGTCCCGACCAGACGGCGCTCGTGAACGACAGCGTGGTCCTCGACGGCAGCGGATCGACCGACGTGGACGGCGATCTCCTGAGCTTCCTCTGGTCCTTCTCGGCTCGTCCCGCGGGAAGCGGCGCCACCCTCTTGAATCCCACGGAGGTAACGGCCGGATTCGACGTCGACCTTCCAGGCACGTACGTCGTTCGACTCATCGTCAACGACGGCACCGTCGACAGCGCTCCGGACACCGTAATCATCGATACCGAGAACTCGGCTCCGGTCGCCGATGCCGGTCCCGACCAGACGGTGTTCGTCACCGACACGGTGACGCTCGACGGAAGCGGATCGAGCGACGTCGACGGCGACCCCTTGAGCTACCACTGGAGTTTTTCGGCGGTGCCTCCGGGCAGTGCGGCTTCTCTCTCGAATCCGGCCGCTCTCGCTCCGACGTTCGTCGCCGACGTTCCCGGCGCCTACGCCCTCCAGCTCGTGGTCGACGACGGCTCGCTCGCGAGCTCTCCCGACAGCGTCCGAATCGTCACCGAGAACACTCCTCCCTTCGCCGACCCCGGCCCCGATCAATCGGTCGTGGTCCTCGACACGGTCATTCTCGACGGCAGCGGCTCGGACGACGTCGATTCCGACCCGCTGACTTTCCACTGGTCGTTCACCTCCATCCCACCGGGAAGCGCAGTCGCGCTGGACGATCCGACGGCGGTAACGCCGAGCTTCGTGGCCGACGTTCCCGGGAGCTATGTCGTCCAGCTCATCGTCAACGATGGGACCGTGAACAGCGCGCCCGAAACGGGCACGATCACCGCCACGAACGACGCCCCGGTGGCCGACGCCGGGCCTGACCAGACCGTGCCCACCGGCGCCACCGTCCAGCTCGACGGCAGCGCTTCGAGCGACCCGGAGGGGATGCCGCTGCAGTTCTCGTGGGCACTCACCAGCACGCCCGCCGGCAGCGCCGCGGCGCTGTCGGACACGGCGAGCGCCACCCCGACCTTCGCGGCCGACCTCTCGGGCCTTTATGTCGTGGAGCTGATCGTGAGCGACGGCGCGCAGCCGAGCCCTGCCGATGTCGTTGCGGTGACGGCCGAGGTGCCGATCGTGAGCGTCGACGCCACCGACGCCGCCGCGGCCGAGCCTGGAGCCGATCCCGGCACCTTCACGATCACGAGAACGGGAGCGCTATCCGCCCCGCTGGTCGTCGCCTACTCGATCGCCGGCTCGGCTACGAACGGCACGGATTACGGCGCCGTCGGCGCGAGCGTCTCTTTCACCTCCGGACAGGCGTCCGCGACCGTGACGGTACAGCCGATCGACGACCCGCTGGTCGAGGGGGACGAGACGGTCGTCCTGACTCTTTCCGACGGGACGGCCTACGACCTCGGCGCGCCCAGCGCAGCGACGGTGACGATCGCGGACAACCCCGCGCCGGTGGTGACCATCGCGGCCACGGACGCGGGCGCCTCCGAAGCGGGCGACCCCGGCGCCTTCACCGTCAGCCGTACGGGGAGCCTCGCGTTCCCCCTCGTCGTGAGCTACACGGTGGACGGCACGGCTACGAACGGGGTCGACTACGCTCTCCTCACGACCACGGTGACGATCCCGCAGGGCGCCGCCTCCGCCACGATCCCGGTCGCACCGATCGACGACAGCGAGTTCGAGTCGGCAGAGGGCGTCGTGCTCCTGTTGAGCGCCGGGACGGACTACCTGGTGGGCGCGCCCGGCCCGGCGACGGTGACGATCGCGGATGACGACACGCGGGTCTTCGTCTCCGCGACGGACTTCATGGCGGCCGAGAACGTACCCGACACCGGCACCTGGACGATCTCGCGCCTGGGGCCGACCACGGAGCCGCTTGCGGTCTCCTACACGTTCTCGGGAACCGCCGGCGCCGGAGTCGACTACGAGGCATTGCCCGGAAGCGTCACCATCCCCTCCGGCGCGGCGGAAGCGACGGTCACTCTCGAGCCCATCGACGACGCGCTCTTCGAGGGCCCGGAGACCGCCGTGCTCACGCTCGTCGCCGGTCCGGGGTACTCGGTCGGAGTACCGGGCGCGGCCACGGTCACGATCCAGGACGACGAGCGGCCGGCGGTCAGCGTAGTAGCAACCGACCCCGACGCGAACGAGGCCGGATTGAACCCGGGTGTGTTCACGGTCTCGCGCACCGGCCCCACGGACGCCGCGCTCACGGTTCTGTTCACCGTCACGGGCTCGGCAACCCAGGGAGTCGACTACCAGGGCCTCGGGGCGAGCGTTACGATCCCGTCCGGCTCGGCCACGGCAACGGTAACGGTCACCCCCATCGACGACAGCCTCGTCGAAGGCGCCGAGCATGTCGTGCTGGTGCTCGGCGCGGACCCGGCGTACGTAGTCGTCACGCCCGGCATCGCCAGCGTCACAATCGCCGACGACGACCTTTCGGTCACAACCATCGAAGCCACCGACCCAGACGCGCACGAGGCGGGGCTCACTCCGGGCACGTTCACGTTCCGCCGGACCGGGGACACGTCCGCGGCCCTTGTTGTATTGGCGTCGCGTGGAGGGACGGCTACGAACGGCTCGGACTACACAGGCCTCGGCGGCTCCAGCTTCGCCGTCACGATACCCGCGGGTGAGAGCAGCACGACGGTGACGCTCTCGCCGCTG
>DAISKN010000137.1:0-12257 GCA_036820975.1 Acidobacteriota bacterium
CGTGGCCGGCGGTGTCGACGTCGTCGCGCACACCACTCCGCAGTCGGGCCCCTGGGACAGAACCGTGGTGGACGCGATGCGGCAAGCGAACGTCGCCCTCATTCCGACTCTGAAGCTCTGGAGATACCTGCTGCGACACGACCGCGCCTCGCTGGGAGACACGCAGACCCGAACGAGCGTGGGACAGCTGCGCGCCTGGCTCGAAGCCGGAGGCCTGGTCCTCTTCGGCACCGACGTCGGGGGTGTAGACGACTACGACCCCAGCGACGAGTACGCGTTGATGGCCGAAGCGGGAATGACCTATCGCCAGATTCTCGCTTCGCTCACGACGACACCGGCAGAGAGATTTGGTGAGTCGGACCGGCGTGGGCGAATCGCTCCCGGCCTCGCCGCGGATCTCGTCGTACTGGACGGCGACCCTTCCCGGGACGTTCGGGCGTTCGCCGGAGTGCGACACACGATTCGGGACGGAGAGGTCATCTACCGGGCCGAGCAGTAGCGGCGGCACGGTTCCCAGGCGCCGGGAGAGCGCCAGCCTTTGACAGGACGACTCGCAGGCGATATGGCATCCTCAATACGATAGTAGAGAGGATACCCCAATGAAGGGCAAGCTTTTCGCAACAGTGGAAGAGCCCCTCCTGGCGTTTCTCGATTCGCTCCCCGGACGATCGAGGTCCGAAAAAATCGAGCGTATCCTTTTGCGATTCAAGCGTCTGGAGGACGACAAGCGGTTACGGGAGCAGCTCGCAGGATATCGAGAGGAAGAAGACGAGCGGCGCGAACAGGAAACCTGGGAACGAGCGTTCGACGAGGCGATGTGGAACGAATGATCTTGACGACGTAGGGTCCGGAGTGATGTGGATGCCGGGGCTTTAGTCGTTCCGAACGCTGACGTCACTCGACGACCGAGTAGACGACGAAGTACTGGTATCGGGGAGAAAGCCGTGCTCCTCGACGAGCCTGAATCCCGCCAGCTCGCGCTCGAGATCCTTCCGGTCGAGACGCATCGCCAGAGGGGGGCCCGCTTCGAGCGCGGCGTCCTTTCGAAAGTCCACGATCGCCAGGCGGCCACCGGGGGCGAGGCTCTCTCGCAGGATCTGGTAGTAGGCCGCGCGGTTCTCGATGTGGTGGATGGTGTTGCAGATGAAGATCACGTCGACCGACGCGAGAGGAAGCATGGGGCTGTCGGGAAGCGCGAGCACCGGGACGATGTTCTTCTGTCCCTCGGCGCGGGCACCCGCGCCGGCGTTCTCGGATGTGCTGCTGCGCGAGTGTAGTGCGGTACCCTGAGCGGTTGCGTCACCGCAGCCCCTCGACTAACGTAGAGGTCGGAGAGGGACTGAAGGTAGTCGTGGGCGTTCGCGCTCAGTCGGGCGTCATGAAGAGGTCTCGGCTGGCGGATCGCCCCAACGATTAGTCGCCGCTTTCCTGAACGACGAAGTGCTCGAGCATGGGCATCACTCGTTGAGTGTTCGCCGTCAGCGCGAATTCCTGTATAGTTCTACCTGCCTGTCTCCATGAAGTTGTCATGCGCGTATTCTTGATTCATATTCGTGACCCGCAGTTCTACGCGTTGCCCGCAAAAACGCGTGCCAAGAACGGCAACATTCGTGTAATGGGGTTCCCCCCCATTGGAATCATGTCACTCTCCGCCGTGCTAAAGCGGGGGGGCCACGAATGCGTCATGTTCGACCAAGCCAATCCGGAAACCCCGAACGAGGTGATCCTGGAGGAGATCCGAAGGCAGCGTCCAGGCTTGGTCGGCTTGAGCTTTCTGAGCACCACGAGCTACCCATATGCGAAATTACTCGCCCGGCAAATCCGGGCGGTTGAGCCAGAGGTCCGGCTGGCGTTCGGTGGGGTGTTCGCCACCTTGAACGCCGAGAGGGTGAAGCGACAGTGTCCGGAGGTCGATTTCGTGTGCCGTGGCGATGGCGAGCAATTGATTCTCGATCTCACGGAACGACTAGACGATCCGAGTGAGGTCGCCGGGATCACCTGGGCCAGGGATGGGGAAGTCGTTCACAATCTGGATCGGCTATTGGACCGCAATCTCGACCAATGGCCTTTCCCGGACCGCGAAAGCCTCCCTTTGGATTTCGTTGAATCGATGCCTCTCGACGTCCCCGCAGTTCTCTCACTGGAACGGTTCACCACCATGCAGACGTCGCGCGGCTGCCCCTGGCCGTGCGTGTTCTGTGACATCCCCGTCTTCAGTGAAGGGAAATGGCGTTCTCGTAGCCCCGAGCGCGTCATAGCGGAGCTCGAGCAGCTACAGGCCATCGGCTATGGCTCGGTCTACTTCGTGGACGACCACTTTCTACTTCAGCCCAAACGGATCGAGGCCATCTGCAAGGGCATAAATGACCGTGATATCCACGTTGAATGGGGCTGCGAAGGCCGCGTCGACTCCGTTTGCCAACACCTGTTTCCAGATATGGCGAAGGCCCACTGCCGCACGCTCATGCTAGGGGTCGAGAGCGGGAGCCAAAAGGTGCTCGACCGGCTCCAAAAGGGGCAGACGCTCGCCGAGGTAGAGGCCACGGTGACCAACGCCAAAGCGGCAGGAATCGGAATCGTGCACGGCTTCTTCGTCGTCGGGAGCCCTGACGAGACGGTCGAGGATGTACGCGCGACTTTCGACTTCGCGGCGAGGCTGGCGCTCGACACTTTCGGCTTCAACCGCCTCTGCGTCTACCGCGGGACTCCGCTTTGGAAAGAATACCTGGAGCGTGGCCTCGTGGACGACGAGCGGGATTGGTACAAATACTTCAAGTGCACCGAGATCGATCCCACCTGCCTCACCGGCGAGACCGTGAACCGCGAACGCACGGCCGGCTTTCGACGTCTCTTCCGCTACAAGATCAGACACTATCCGCTCCAGACCGCACGCCTGCTGTGGCGCTTTCTCCACCATATGCGGATGCGGGACGTCTTGTACCTGATCGTCAAGCCGTTTCTGGGTGCAAAGCGGGGAGCGACGAAGGCCGAGCTCGTATCACGCGCTGTCGAGCATGGCGCCTCTAAGGATGCGGCGGCGGCTCTCACGAAGCTGAACGACGACAGGCCCGAGAAGGTTTACGACACGCAGCTCGAGCGCCGCGCCCATTAGCGCGAAAGCCGGGGTGAGATCTGGCTCGTCGACCCCATCGGATTCCCCAAGCCGCGCCCAGCGCTGGTACTGAGCATCAATGCTCTCAACGACCTTCGCCCGGAAGTGCTCTTGGTACCCATCACGACCAAAGAAGGACCGCTTCGAGTGGGACTGACCGAAGACACCGCGAGCACCGGTCTGAAAGAGAAGAGCTTTGCCAAATGCGAGTCGGTCGGCCCGGTCCACAAATCGCGTTTGAAGAAGAAAATCGGAGTGGTGAAGCCTCGCGATCTTCCGAGGTCGGGTCCGGAGTCAAAAGGGTTCTGGGTCTCTAGCAGGCCGAGGTTTATTCGGCCACCGAGTAGACGACGAAGTACTGATCCCGGAGAAAGTCGTGCTCCTCGACGAGCCGGAATCCCGCTTTCGAGAGCTCGCTCTCGAGATCCTTCCGGTCGAGACGCATCGCCAGAGGGGGCCCCGCGTCGAGCTCGGCGTCCTTTCGAAAATCCACGATCGCCAGGCGGCCGCCGGGGGCGAGGCTCTCTCGCAGGATCTGGTAGTAGGCCGCGCGGTTCTCGATGTGGTGGATGGTGTTGCAGATGAAGATCACGTCGACCGAGGCCCGGGGAAGCATCGGGCTGTCGGGAAGAGCGAGAACCGGGACCACGTTGCTCTGTCCCTCGGCGCGAGCCCGCTTGGCGACGTAGCGCAGCATGTTCGGTTCGAGATCGACGGCGAAGACCGTGCCCTCACCCGCCGCCGCGGCGAAGCGACGGCTGAAGTAGCCCGTACCCGCGCCGATGTCGGCGATTCGATCCGAGCTCCGGAGCTTCAACGCGGCGACGACCTCGTCCGGTTTCTGTTGCCGGTCGCGCTCCGGGCTCTCGAATTCCGCGACCCAGCGGTCGATGTCCTCGAAGGAGTGGCCGGGCCGGTGTTGATGCTGACCCAGTAGAAGAAACGCGGCGATGAAAGCAGAGATCACGGGCTCACCTCCTCACCCAGGAATTTCCATCGGGGAGTGTAGCTCCTGGGAATCGATTCTTTTCGAATGCGCACCCGCACCATCTCGACGGGCATCGAGCCGCCTTCGAGAACGGCGTCGTGAAACTCCCGGTCGGTCATTTTCCCCGAGCCGACCATCTCCTCGTGGAGGGCGCGGAACTGAAGGCCTCCCATCATGTACGCGAGCTGGTAGAGGGGAGGGTAGGAGCCGTTGAACGATCTCCGCACCTCGGCCGCCGCGTTCGCGAGCTCGTGGCCTCCGCGCTCGACCAGAAGCTCGATGCACTCCTCGGGCGTCATTTGACCGAGGTGAAAGCCGAGGGAGAACTTGATTCTCGCCGCGCGGTGCATTCTCCAGAACAGCATGCCCACGCGGTCCTCGGGACTTCGCTGGAATCCGCGATCCCAGAGAAGCATCTCCCAGTAGAGCGCCCACCCCTCTCCCCAGAACGGGGTCCGAAAAGCGCGGCGGTGGGCGTTGTACCGCTGGTTCATGAACGCCTGGAGGTGGTGGCCCGGGATGAGCTCGTGGAAGACCGTCGCCCGCGCGAAGTGGATGTTGTTCCCGCGGAGGCTCATGAGCTTGTCCGCCTGGTCCATGGTGTCCGTCGGGTACGAGACGGAGATGACCTCGCCCCCGGTGAAGAACGGATTCACCCTCTGGCGCTCGGGGGTCATCATGCGCATGCGCCAGACTTCCTTGGCGAGCGGGGGCACGGTGAGGAGGCCGTGCTCTTCCAGGTAAGCCTCCGCCTCGCGCGCCAGATCCCGGATCAGATCCGGCTGTTCTCCCGGCGGAACGTAGAGGTTCTTCACTTTCTCGATCGCCGCCATTCCGTCGTCGCCGAGGCCCATCTCCCGGGCCGCCTTCCGGAGCTCGTTCTCGCACCAGGCGAACTCGCGCTCGGCGAGGACCAGGAGCTCCTCCGGGGTGTAGGGAACCAGCTCGGAGGCGAGATCGGCGACGAGCGCCTCCCTTCCGATCGGCGTCCCCACGATCGGCTCCTCGACCCCCGGTCCAATCCCGAGAACTTTCTCCCGGAGGAACTTCCGGTAGTCCTCGAGGGCGCGGGTCACTTCCTTGTAGGGCGCCTGGCACCACCAGGTGAAGAGGGGGTCGTAGCCGGAGTAGAACTCGTACCAGGATCGAAGCGCCTCGCCGATGACGGAGAGCTGCTCCTGCGCCCGGAACGCGGTCAGCCGGTCGATCGCCTCGGCGCGTCCCTCGCGCTCCTTGCGCGCGGCATCGATCCGGTCGGCGAGAGAGTCGAGGGCCGCCCCCGCCTTCGACGCGTCTATCGTATCCATCCGCAGGCGCGCGTCGTTCAAGGCGAGAGCGTCCCCGGCGAACGGGAGGAGCGCCGTTGTCTCGCGAAGAAAGGCTTCCTCGCGAGCGAGGAGCCTCTTCTGGTAGTCGATGCCGGTGCGGAGAAGAACGTGGTCGATCCGACCTTCGACGCCGAGGGGCTCGAAGTCGACGGCTTCGACGCGGGCCATCCACTCGTCATAGAACCGCGCGAGCCGTGCGAAGCGCTCGGGCGAGGAGTCGACCGGGTATCGGCGGGAGAGCGCCTCCCGATCGGTCACGAAGCGGTCCACGAGATCGCGAAGCTCGCTCTCGGCGGCGACCGGCGGCTCGTCGGCTAGGAGAGAGGCGCCGGAGATCAGTGACAGGGCCAGGAAGCCGGGAAATAGTCGCATGGTCCTCCTCAACTGGTCCTTATTATAGGGCTCCGCCCGCTTCTCAAAGGCGACGCGGGACTCTCTCGAATTCCTTCGTGGGATCCACGGAATCGACGACCCGACCTGGTTGAGCCTGCGTTAGAATCTCCGCTCCTTCCTGGAGAAAGCGATGGAAACCACGTTCGCGATCCTCCTCCTGCTCTCGTCCCCTCAGGCGTTTCCTCCGGGGTACGTCGATCCGAACCCCGTTCTCGAGGCTGCGGAAAAGGCCATCGGCGCTCGCGAGCTGCGGTGCGTCACTCTTTCGGGAACGGGGTACGCGGGGATCGTCGGCCAGCAGCGGCTCGCGGAGAAGAACGTCGACTGGCCCCACGGCGAACCGCTCGCGCACTACCGCCGGACGATGAACTGGGAAGCGCGGACCATGAAGGAGGAGATCGAGCGGAAGCCCGGCCTCAATCCCGCGGCCTGGAAGTGGGGTGTCGGCTGGACGGGCGGAACGCCGCTCCAGCGGAGCACTCGTCCGGTCTTCGCCGTCAACGGCTCGTTCGCCTGGCACGTGGACGGTGCTGGAAGCGCGCCGGTCGCCGCACCTCCCGAAGTCGCCGAGCTCTGGCAGCTCGAGATGTGGCTGAACCCGCACGGCTTTCTCAAGGCCGCCCGGATGCCCGGAGCGAATCCGGTCGCCGTCTGGCGATGGGAGCTCGGCGAGATGGGCCGCGACGGTCCGACGACGATCCGGAGAAAGTGACCGTGATCTCGATCCGGGTCATGGGCAAATATCGGGTGGACGCTACCATCAACAAAGAAAACCTGCTGCAGCGAATTCACACCTGGGTGGCGGATCCCGTTCTGGGCGACATGAACTACGAGCACGAGTTCCCGAACGAAAGCTATGTCGACCTCGGCTCCGGCGTGAGGTTCCCCACGAGCTGGCACCACCATCAGGGCTGGGACGACAACTACAACACCCAGACCGTCAGCGCCGGGCACAACGCGTTCGGGGGAACGTTCGCGGACGTCCGCGCCAACGCTTGCGAAGACCCGGTGACCGTGCCCGACTCGGTGCGCGAAGCCTCTTTTCCCGTACGCGTCGAAACGGAGAAGCTGGCGGAGGGCGTCTATCTTCTCGGGGGCACGACCCACAACAGCGTCGCCGTGGAGCTCGACGACTTCGTCGCCGTGATCGAAGCGCCTCTCGACGAGAAACGGACCCTCGCGGTCATCGAGGAGATCGTGCGGCTGGCGCCGGGGAAGCCCATTCGCTACCTCGTGAACACCCACCAGCACTTCGATCACATCGGAGGGCTCCGCACCTACCTCCACATCGGGGCGACGGTCATCACCCACTGGAAGAACTACGACTTCTACAACCGCGACGTCCTCGATTACACCCCGCGGACGGTGGCGCCGGACATGGTCTCGCTCTGGCCGCCGACCGAGCTCACCGAGGGCTATAACCTGGAGACGGTGCGGGAGAACTACGTCGTGACCGACGGGGAGAGGATTCTTCAGGTCTTCTACGTGCACCCCCTGACGCACGCGGAGGGGATGCTCGTTGCCTATCTTCCCCGAGAGCGGATCCTCATCGAAGCGGATCTTTTCGACACCCACCTGCCGCAGCCGTGGCCCGAGACCGAGTCCAGCCGCAGCCTCCGAAGCGTGGTGGAAAGGCTCGGGCTCGAGGTCTCGCGGATCGTGCCCATCCACGGAAGACCACTGGCCTGGGAGGATTTCGAGAGCTTGCGGTAGCGTATACTGGACCGACCAACACAAATTTCAGGAGCCGAGGAAATGCTTCGCGCCTGGGGTGCCGCGCTCGTTCTCTCACTCGCCGCCGAGGGCTCCGCCCAGTCGCTCGGCGATGTCGCGAAGAAGGAGAAGGAGCGCCGCGCGGAGAACGCGGGAAGCGGCGCTTCCGTCCGGGAGTACCAGAGCTCGGGAGGTCCGATCGAGCCGGAGGCCGCGCGAGAGGAAGAGACCACCGAGCCGCTGGAAGCATCGGCCCTGGAAGCGGAGCGCGAGAAAGCGAAGGAGCTCGAGCCGCGCTTCGCCGAGATCGCGCGGGAGGCGGACGAGCTGGACGTTCTCTTCGAGCGCTGGCGGAACCAATGCTACGGCCGCTACACCGTCAGCCGCTCTCCCGGCCCGGCCACGGCCGTCGACCCTACGGGGTCTTACGACGTCTGGGCGGGCCGCGGATGGCTCCTCGTTCTCGAGAACCCGGGCGCCCTCGACGCGAACGTGCCGGGCCCGGGGCAGAAGACGGTGACGACGGCGGAAACTCCGCAGTGCCAGAAGCTCCGCGGCGAGGTCGTCGCCTCCGCGATGTGGGTCAAGGAGTCCCTCGAGGAAGTCCTGGAGCAGGCGCGGAAGAAGGGAATCCTCCCGGGAATGGTGCGGGAGCTCCGCCGCAAATACCGCCTGGAATGGGGCCGATACCGCCTCTGATGCTCGAATTCCCGTTGAAGGGCGAAAGATAATATCTTAATATCGGTCCTCCACGGAGGCACGGAGGCCGATTCTGCCCAGGACCCGGTTCGAGCCGCTTCGTCCCGCCTCCCTTTCCGGACGCATCGCCTCCGAGATCCGCGAGGCACTTTTTTCAGGAAAGATCCGGAGCGGAGACTTTCTGGGCACCGAGGCCTCGCTCGCGCGGGAGTTCGGGGTGAGCCGCATGGCTTCGCGGGACGCGCTGCGGACCCTCGCCGCGACCGGGATCGTCGAGGTTCGCCAGGGGGCGGGAGGCGGGGTGCGCGTGGCCCAGGGAAACCCGGAGCGGTACGGAGACGCTCTCGCCATCCAGCTCCAGCTTCTCGGCGTCAGCGACCTCGAAGTCATCGAGGCCCAGATGGCGCTCGAAGCGATGTCGGCGGAGCTCGCGGCCTCGCGTCGTACCGCCTCCGACCGAAAGCGTCTTCGCGAGTCGATCGAGGATTCCGCGAAGCTCATTTCCGATCCCGGGAAGTTCACCGAGGCGGCCCTGGACTTTCACCGGGCGGTGGCGGAAGCGTCCCACAACCGGATCCTCGCCGCCCAGCTCACCGGCGTCCATCACGTCCTTCTACCCCTTTACAGCCGGCGAACGACGCGCCTCGTCGCGGAGCGCGTGGTCGCGGCGCACCGCGAGCTTCTCGAGCGGATCGAGTCGGGAGACGCCGAGGGCTCCCGCCGGTCGATGTGCTCTCACCTCGAAGGAGTGCGCGCCCGCGGGTTCGCCCGACGGAAGAAGAAGAGGAGGTCCGCATGATCATCGATGCCCACGGACACGTCACCGCGCCGGACAGCTTGTACGTCTACAAGGCGGGGCTCCTGTCGCATCGCGGCGCTCACGGCCGCGGAAGCGCCGAGGCCACGGACGAAGACATCGTCGAGGCGCTCAAGAAGCCCGTCTTCGGAGGAAGCTCTCACCTCGACCAGCTCGCGGAGGTCGGGATCGATCTGCAGCTCCTGTCGCCCCGTCCCTACCAGATGATGCACAGCGAGAAACCGCCGAAGCTCGTCCAGTGGTACATCGAGGAGTGCAACAACATCATCGCCCGGCAGACGAAGCTGTTCCCCAAGGTTTTCCGCGGGGTGTGCGGCCTTCCGCAGACGCCCGGGACCAGCCCCGCGAATTGCATTCCCGAGCTCGAGCGCTGCGTGAAGGAGCGGGGCTTCGTCGGCTGCCTGCTGAACCCCGACCCCGGCGAGGCCTCGGGGCACGAAAGCCCGCCTCTCGGGGACCGCTTCTGGTATCCCCTCTACGAGAAGCTCGTGGAGCTCGATGTGCCCGCTCACATTCATTCCGCCGGCTGTCGATCCGAGCGGCACACCTATTCGCTTCACTTCATCCTCGAGGAGAGCATCGCCGTGGTCTCGCTGCTGAACTCGACGGTATTCACCGACTTCCCCACGCTCAAGATCCTCGTCTCCCACGGAGGCGGTGCCATCCCCTATCAGTACGCCCGGTTCGAGGCCGGAACCCTCCGGCGCGGCACCGAGAGGTTCTCCGACAGGCTCCGGAAGCTCTGGTTCGATACCGTGCTCTACTCGGAGGACGCGCTCGCCCTCCTCATCAAGACCGTCGGCGCCGACCGGTGTCTCTTCGCGACGGAGAGACCCGGCATCGGAACCGTCAAAGACCCGAGGAAGGGGCGCTGGCTCGACGACACCAGGCACATCATCGAAGGCTTCGAGTGGTTGAGCCCCGGCGAGAAGAAGCGGATCTTCGAAGACAACGCCCGGAACGTCTTCCGGCTCGAGGCGAGCGCATGAACGACGGCCGAAGCTACCTGGAAAGCCTGAGGGACGGCCGTGAAGTCTGGGTTCACGGCGAACGGGCGAAGGACGTCACCTCCCACCCGGCATTCGCTCCGGTGTGCCGGGAGATCGCGCGCATCTACGATCTGCAGTCCGCCCCCGAGACCCGCGACGTCATGACGTACGTCGACGAGAACGGCGCCCGGGTATCGCACTCCTACCTCCTGCCGAAGACCCCGGAGGATCTCCTTCGGCGGCGGCGCAACGGCGAGGTCTGGGCGCGCGAGAGCTTCGGCATGCTGGGCCGCTATCCTGACTTCTGCGCCGCCATGACCGTCGGCTTCAACGACGTGCGCGACGAGCTCGCGAAGCTGGACCCGTCGTTCGCGGAGAACGTGACGACGTATCACCGCACCGCGGCGGAGAACGACCTCTGCCTCTCGCACGGACTCCACGATCCCGCAATGGACAAGTCGCTCCGCCCGGAGCAGGATCCGGACCGATGCCTCCGCATCGTTAAGGAGCGCGACACGGGTTTCGTGGTGCGAGGCGCGCGCATGGTAACCCTCGGCGCCCTTTCGAACGAGATCCTGATCGCGCCGACCTACCCTTTGAACGAACGGGAGGCGAACCACGCTATCTGGTTCGCGATCCCCGCCTCGGCTCCGGGTCTTCGACAGATCTGCCGCGCGCCCTTCGCCCCGAACCGGAACGGCTTCGATCATCCCGTCTCGACGCGGTTCGACGAGCCCGATACCCTCGCCATCTTCGACGACGTCCTCGTGCCCTGGGACCGGGTGTTCCTGGCCCGACAGCCGCAGGCGGCGGGACAGCTCTTTCGATCCCGGGTCATGTCCTGGGCGAGCTACGCGGCCGCGGTGCAGCTCCTCGCCAAGCTCGAGCTCTTCATCGGCGTCGGGCACATGATGGCCGCGACCTGCGGCATGGCCGACCGTCCCAACGTTCTCGCGGAGCTGGGAGAGCTCGTGACCTACGCTCAGGTCTTCCAGTCGATCGTCCGGGCCGCCGAGGTGGACTGCCAGAAGACGCCGGGGGGTCACATCGCTCCCGGATCGCTCATTCACCAGCGAGCCTTCATCACCCTGGTGTCGGAGAGGATCGTCGGCATCCTGGAGCACATCGGCACGAGTTCGCTCATCTTCGTCCCGACGGCCGAAGACTTCCAGGTCCCGGAGCTCGCGCCCTTCGTCGATCTCTACGGAAAGGGCAAGGACTTCTCCGCCGTCGAACGGGCGAAGCTCTGCCGGCTCGCGTGGGAGCTCACCGGCGATTCCTTCGGCGGGCGGCAGCAGCTCTACGAGCGCCTGCACTCCGGTGACCCGGCGACGATCATCGCCGCGGTGTACCAGCGGTACGACAAGACGAAGGCCGTTGATATAGTGAAACGGCTCCTGGAGTCGAGCGGCTCATGATCCGAATCGCCTTCACGTTCTTTCTACTGGCGGCGTCGGCGGGCGCCGAGGAGATCACCATCTGCTATCCGACGCGAAGCGGCGCGTCGTGGCCGATGTTCCTCGCGAAAGAAGGGGGCTACTACGAGAAGTACGGCCTCCAGGTGAACGTCGTCTTCGGCGTTCACCCCGCCTGCGTCGCCATGCTCGTTTCCGGTGAAGCCCAGATGGCGAACTACGGCCTCGAGCCCTCGATGCTCGCGAGCTCGAAGGATGGCTCTCTCGTCGCCTTCGGAAGCTCGCTCAACAAGGGGATGTTCGCCCTCATGGGCGGAAAGGACGTCGCGAGCGTCGGTGACCTGAAGGGGAAGCGTCTGGGCGTCAGTCGAGTCGGCGATACTCCGTATCATTACACGGTCGCTCTTCTCGAAAAGTTCAACCTCACCGCCCGCGACGTGCAATGGATCCCCGTCGGTACGGACGTCAACGGACGGGCGACCGCGCTCGCCGCCGGTCGCGTGGACGCGACGCTTCTCACTCCCCCGTCCTACTTCAAGCTCGAGGACGCGGGATACAGGAACCTCGCGAGCCTCGCCGACTACGACGATATCTACGTCACCACCGTTTACCTGTTCAAGAAGAGCGGGATCGAAGCGAATCCCGCCCTCCCCGAGCGGATCATCAAGGCCCACGCGGAAGCCATCAAGCGCTTCTACGAGGACAAGGCTTTCTCGGTAAAAGCCTACGTGGCGCACGACCGGCAGGACCCGGCGGAGATCGAGCGGGTGTACGACCGATACTTGCAGGCCGAGGCCTTCGAG
>DAISKN010000138.1:0-12214 GCA_036820975.1 Acidobacteriota bacterium
CACCGCGGCCGCGACCGACGCCTCGCGCTGCGAGGCGATCATGACGGCCGCGCCTTCTTTGAGGAACGCGGCGGCTACCGCCCGGCCGATCCCACGCGATCCGCCGGTGACTACCGCGACTTTCCCTTTGAGCCCGTAATCCACGTCGCACTCCCGCCGATCGCCCCTCCCAAGGGGCCTGAACCGCTCCAGTCCGAACGGCCCGCTATTCTAGGCGATCGAGCGGTCGCCTGAGTGGCAGATTCGACGCGTGGACGACGCCCCCGACGGGTCGGTCGATGTGCCCGGCGGCCGAAGGGAAGTGGTTCGGCGGCAGTGCAGCGGGAAGGAACGAGGGCCTATTGGATTGCCACAGACAACGGTGGAGTCCAGGCGCGCTTTTCGAAACTGTAGCTGCCCCATTGCCGAATCGGCCGCCTTGGGCCGGGCGGACGATGATGCTGCGCAGGGCTGCTCCCCCCTGTCGAAGGCGCCGGATGCATCGAACCAGCCGTCACGATGAGAAGAGGATTCGGGTCAGTAGTCGATGCCGTTGAGCTCGTCGGTGGCGTCCCAGCGCGTGAGGAAGGTCGTTCCGTAAAGGTCGTCGAACTCCTGGACGGCCTCGAGCATGCGCTGCCAGCTGTTGGTGTTGGACCAGCCGAAGAATCCCGGCGGATTGATGGCGAGCCGATACTGCTCCAGCAGTTCCAGATTCGTCGGCGGCGTTCCCGGAAGCGTGCGGTAATCCCAGAGCTGGCGGCTCCAGTCGAGCTCGACGCCGTGGCCGACCTTGCTGGCGTCGCTCCCGGGGCAGACGTTTCGCAGGTACGCGTCCTCGCCGCCGAGCGGACCATCCGCCATGTCCACGTCCTGGACCGCTCCCTCCTTGTAGTCGTCCTTGTAGTAGTGGAAGGCGCCGTCCGACTCGGACGTGTCGTTCCAGACCGCCGTGGCGTAGAACTGGGCGAACCCTTCCGTGAGCGCGGACGACGACCACTCGTCGGAGTGGAGCGCGTGCGCGTCGCCCGCCTGAAACACGCACTCGGGAGCGCCGGTGTTCAGGCCGTACATGTTGCTCTTGTAAGGGTGATTGCCGCCCATGAATCGATGCACCACCGCGTGAGCGATCTCGTGCGAGATCGCGAACTTGTGATCGTTGTGGTCGGGATGGATATAGGCGACGGGAATCGACTCGTTCTCGATGGTTACAAAGGAGCTGTTGCAGCTGTTGTCGGACGCCGTGGGGCAGGCGGCATCCATCGCATACAGGGTCTCATCCGCGAGCCCGTCGCTGAATCGCATGAGGGAATAGGTGCCCGCGACGAAGAGGTTGGAGCGAGGGTCTCCGTCCAGGTAGAAATAGTGGGCGCCGCCGGGATTGTCGATGTCACCGTTCCACCACCACGTCGACAGGTTTCCGCCGCTGTCGAGGGCATTGAATCGGTTCTCGTCCGCCGGATGGTCGCTCCGGGGAACGTCCGCCTGCGAGAGCACGATGACGCTCCAGACGTCGCTCGTCGCGTTGTGGTCGAAGCTGATGCAGCCGTTCGCGTCGAGTCGGCCGTCATCGACCACGACGGAGCTCTCTCCGAAGTTGAAGTTCGTGACGTCGACGCGCGCGTGGCTCGCGGGCGCCCACTGGGTGCCCGGAGCGGCGAAGAAGTCCTCGCCGACGCCGCTGTCTTGCGTGTCGAACGGGATCCGGACGCAGAACGTGTGGTCGCCGCTCCCGGGTCCGCCGAAGACGACGTCGTCCGGCCGGCGCGAGCCGCCCCCGGCATCGATCACCGAAGCGAGGACGGTGGGAATCTCGGGACGGCGGATGGCGGCGAGATCCCGGCGGACGTTCTCCGAGAAGGCCTGGCGGACGTCTCCCGAGTGGAAACGGTCTCTTCGGGCGGCGGAGTCATAGACGAGAAGCTTCGCCCCGAGGCCCTTCGGCGATCGCACGCCGTGGAAGTAGATTCTGGGGCTGAGGCTCTGATCGAGCGTCGCCGCCTCGCCGAGCCGAGACTTTCCTACGAGGCGTTCCCGGCCACCCATGACTTCGACGTTTGCCCGGAGGCTGCCCGAGGTCCTGAGCTCGCGCGGCTCGAAGCCCAGTTTCCTGAGGCTCACCAGAACGCTGCGGCTCTCACCGGGGGCGAGCCTCACCGAGCGCGGCTTCGATCCCGGGTGCTTGTGGTTGCCCTGGGTGCTGAACGTAATCCGGAAGACCTGCGGTTGACGGCTGTGATTGCGAGCGACGAGAGTGAGGAAATCCCGGTCGAGCACCCGCACCCCGCCCGGCTCCGGCTGCTCGAGCCATTCCAGGGAGACGAGGGGCGCTTCTCCCGTCGCCAGGTTACAGACGGTCGTACTCGCAGGCTCCTGAGCTCGGAGAGTCCGAGCGGATGATGTCGAGAAGGCGAGCAGAAGCGCGACGGAGCAGAGGAGCTTGATGGCGTTCATGGTCCCGATCTCCTTTCCCGGTGAAGGGACAGTGAAAACTGCCTGGCCCGGGATCGTCGCCGACGACGGAGACGAATCCCGGAATGGCCTTTGCCTCTAAACAACGAACCGGAGGAGCGTTCCCCTCACCCGTTCCGCATCAATCGAACGGAAAGCGCCGGGAGACGGCCAGGCCGATTCTGCCGGGCTAGAATCAGGAATCGATTCGGAGGACAAGATGATCCAGAGGAATTCGCTACTCGGTTGTCTGGTGGGTGCGTTCGCCGCGATCCCGGCGGCCTCGATGGCCGAATCCGCCGCGGAGGTCGAGAAGATCGTCGCGAAGCTCGACACCGAGTATCAGGCCGCGGTCAAAGCCAACGATGCAGCCACGATGGATCGCATCCTGGCGGACGACTTCGTGCTCGTCCTCGGCAACGGCAAGACTTTCACCAAGGAAGACCTCCTCGAGAGCGCGCGGGATAAGGCCGTGATCTACGAGCGTCAGGAAGAGCTCGAGCAGAAAGTTCGGGTCTGGGGAGATACGGCGGTGGTCACCGCCCTTCTCTGGATCAAGGGTACCAGCGAAGGGAAAACCACCGAGCGCAAGCTCTGGTTCAGCGACACCTACGTCAAGACCGACGAAGGGTGGCGATACGTCCTGGGCCAGGCCTCTCTGCCGCTCCCTCCGGAGCCCTGAGCGCCGCTGTCGTGCTCTTGACGATTCCCGCGCCTTCAGGAGCGCCTACGGTGGAGTCCACGCGCGCGTTTCGAAACTGTAGCTGCGAGAAAAATCGGGCGTCAGTCGGTAGAAAAGCGAAGCCGGGCGATTCTCCTCCGGCGGAACATAGAAATAGGACGTTCCGGAAGAGAGCCAGTTTCGCGCGAGGAGCTCCGGGATCGAAGCCCTGTAATCCGGAACCAGCTCAGAAAGCGTCTTCGGCAGTCGCCCGTGATCCCGCTCGAAGGCTTCGCACGCATCGACCAATTCCTGCGCCTGGGTCCTGATGGACTCTCCCGTGGCGTTGGCGAACTTCAGCGCTGCGAAAAGGGTCAGCCCGTAGACTGCGATTTTGATGACTCGCAGTCGTACGGCGTGCTCGTGGTGTCGGCGAAACACCAGCGTGAATACGAGAATGGTCGCCTGGATGGGGACGACGAACATGCCTAGCACGATGGGCATCCATATCTGCGAGGCGGCCACGTAGAAGAGGAGCACGGAGAAAAGGACCGTCGACCAGATGCCCCGATGCCATGCGCGGTCCGAAAGCTGGCTCCCTGTCGTATTCGGGACCTCGTAGGGATTGCGTTCCGATGCGGGCATCGCTATTCCACCTCCGAAAGCTCGACGCGCAAGCAGTTGCCTCAGCGCGACGTGATCTGATTTGCAGTCTTGAAGTGCACGAAGTCCCTCGTATACTGAGTATCTGGCGCCTTCATACGGAGGCTTCCCGTGATCCGGCTTCAGCTCCGTCCGGCCGATCCGGCCTCTTTCCGCCGAAGTTCGGTGGCTGAATGATGGCTGGGGCCGGCCTATTTCTTTCCTGAAGGGGAACTCTGATCTTGGAACTGCGTGTCGATCTCCCCGGTGGGATCGGTCTCGAGCCTCTCGAGGATGAGTTGACAGATTCGCGTTCGCGTCGGCACGAACTTTACGTGAAACGGCCCGTGGTTCAGGATCTCGAGCGTGATGGTGCCGCGGAAGCCGTGCTGAATCGTCGGCGCCGTGAGGTGCACCATAAGGCCGAGTCGAGCGAGGGAACTCCGCCCCTCCACACGCGCCGCGAGACGAGAGCCCGGTACGAGGTGTATGCGCTCTCGCGTGATGGCGAGCAGAAGGCGAGGCTCCTTGTGGTAGGGCGGAAGGACGCAACAGCCGTTGCCGTCTACCGCTGCCGGCACGATGTAAGCGTTCGAGGTCTGAGCAAACTTCTGGTCGGCAAGGTCCAGTTCGACGTGGACACCAGGAACGTCGAGGCGACTCTTGTCCCAAACCTGAAACACACTGCCGAGTGTGAGGTCTACGGAGGAAGTCGTGTACTGATCATCGGCCGGCGCGGGGTCGATCTCGAGTTCACCCGCCGCAAGCGCCTTGCGAATGCCTTGATCGCTGAGAATCAAGCTATTCCAAAACGCTCGCTCAGTTCGCGAGCTGGGCCCGTGGGATCCAAGTACGTAGGCCGCCGACGACTGCCTGACCGGGGAGCTCCACGAGGAACTTGTTCTCCGTCTCTTGAATCAGGTAAGCCCGAACGGTGCCGTCTACCTCGGATCCGCGCGTAGGCGCGCTCTGCACGTTCACGTCCTCTCGGTCGACGTATGCTGAGCTCGAGTCCAGGATGACGTAGTACTCGGTCTCGAAAGTACCCGGCGACACCTTGCAGCGTACAAACACGGTCTTTCTGCTCATGGTTCGTCGATTCCCTTTCATCAATTCAAACGAACAGCGAGTCGACGCAATTCCTCGCTCAGCGCCGGGTCTTTGACCGCGGTGTCGATCGGCGTGAAGAAGTTCCTCGAGTAGAGTTCGCCCCGAGCCACGTCCTCTGATACCACCCGCTCCAGGGGCATCTGGTCGAGCTCGCGCCAGTGCATACGGTCCGTCAGCCGGATACCGTTTTTCGTCGTCGCCTCCAAGCTGCTCATCTGACGCCAGTTCCCCAGTATTTTCCGGTGTAGTCGAAAACGAAAAGTCCTCACTGAGGCTATCACGGTCTCCCTCATCATGGGGGCCGGAGGTTCGAGCGAATGGAGGAGCTGCACGTGACTACGAGCAGGGCAGCGCGAGTCGCCGGGAGATCGCCGGACACTCCCTGATGGGACTCGCCAGGCATCGAGCGGCTCTCCGACCTCATCAATCATGCCTGCGAAGGTCGAGTCGCAGGAGTCAACTGGCTGGAAAAGGTCAGCGACGCGCAGTACGGCAATCTACCAGCAGTCCGGAGTGGAGGGTGGGAGTCCTGCGTCTTCGGCAGCGGGGTTTCTTCTCGCGGACGAGGACGAGGTTCCCGTTCAGTCTCGACGCCCGGCAGCGGGAGTAGCGGGCGTCAGCAGCTGAACCCCTTTCTTCTGGAAGCGCACCTCACCGCTTACCATCGTGAGGAGGACACGCTCGTCCATCTCGAACAACAGGTCGGGATTCCGCTCGAGTTCGCGGATGTCCGTGAGGTCGAGGACGACGAGGTCCGCGATCTTCGCGACCTCGAGGCTGCCCTTGAAGTCCTCTTCATAGGTCAAATAGGCCCCATTCCACGTGTAGGAACGGAGAGCCTCCTCGATTCCGACCGTCTCTTCGGGACCGAAGACCTGCCCCGTCTTCTGCTCCTTCCGGGTGAGCAGAGCGTGAAAGCCCATCCAGGGGTTGTGCGTCGCGACGCCATAATCCGACCCCGACGCCATGATGACGCCTTCCCTCATATAGCTCCGGAACGGTTGGAGACGCGCCACACGCTCTCGGCCCGCGTTCGTGGCGAAGGAGTAGCCCAGCTGCCAGTTGAACACCGGGTTCGTCGCGGCAACGACGCCGTAGCGAGCCATGTCTTCGAGCACCCGGGTCCCGGGCTCGAGGGGAAAGTAAGCGTGGATGATGCTGAACCTTCGCTCGCGATCCGGATCCGCGGCCCGAAGCTCGTCGAGGAGCTTCTTGTAGAGATCCATCGTCTGACGCATCGCCCGGTCGCCCGTACTGTGCGTGTGGAGATCCCACCCACGGTCGACCGCCTGCCGGAACTGCCTCTCGCGCACCGCGCTGTCCGCCATCACGGGAATTCCGAAGTTCTCCTCACCCTCGAACTCGTCCCACATCGCAAAGGGCTCGGAGAGCCACGAGCTCCTCGTTCCCATACCCCCGTCCGCGTAGAATTTGGTGCCGCGCCATCGCAGAAAGGGGTTTCCCAGGTTGTTGATCTTGATCTGGTCCAGGTGCTCGCCGACCCACTCGGGAGTCTGGTCGAAGAAAATGCCCTCGTATACGGCCGAGATTCGCAGCTTCAAGAGTCCGCGGTTGTAGGCCTCCTGGTAGACCTTCATGTTGTAGCCCATTCGCGACGCGGGATCGACGATGCTCGTGACGCCGAGCCGGAGCATCTCCTCGACGCCCAGGCGGACGCTTTCGACGTCGTCCTCGAACTGTTCCTCGGACGGTCTCGCCGTCACCAGACGCGAGGCTTTTGCCCCCACGATGACACCCGTTGGCACTTCGCGCTCGGTGGCGACGCCATTCAGAGTGACGGTACGCTTCTCCCGATAGATCTTGTCCTCGAAAGTGAAGTCTTCGGGATCCTCGAGCCACCAGCTCGGCCAGGTTTCGGACCGCTCGTCGTCGATTCCCATCAGGCGAAAGACGGCGCTGTTCACCGCGACCCCCCGGTAGACGCGATAGAGAGCGACGGGGTTTTGGGGCGCCACGGCATCGAGCTCCCATCGGGTGACCATGCGAGGATATTTGTACTGGTCCCAGCGCCTTCCCACGAGCCATTCTCCCGGAGCGAGGTTCCGGCGCTCTTTGACCTTGCGCGTCGCTTCCACGATGTCCTCGGCGCTCATGGCGTAGGTGAGGTCCACCTCGAAATTCACGTCCCGACCGAGGGGCAGAAAGTGGATGTGAGAGTCCTGGAGTCCTGGGATGACGACCTTGCCTCCGAGATCGACGACACGGGTCGCCTCGCCGCGATGGGTCGCCACCGCCTCGTTCGACCCGACCGCGATGATGCGCCCGTCCTTGATAGCGAGGCCTTCCGATACAGTGAAATCTCGATCCACGGTGACGATCTGGCCGTTGGTGAAGATCGCGTCCGCGAATGGAGTCCACTGGGCCAGAGCCGACGAGGGAATTATCCACGACACCACCGCCGTCGTTTTCCAGAAACTCATCTCGCATCACCTCCACGAAAGAAGCATTTTACATTCGCGCCCGCAGATGCCACAGGCCGCGGCCTCTCCGAAGGTCCAAATAGAGAGTGTTCTCCGCCGAGTAGAGACCGGGAGACGACGAGATATGGTGCCGAAGGGGGGAATAGGTGGGCGTGCTATCGCGGAGTGCGGCGTTTTCCGTTTGGTGCCGTTTTCCTGCAGAACCCGCGGCTTCGAGTGGTGTTCTCTTACCGTGCTTTTCGCGTGGTTCCGGGAATCTCGTGGCCAGAATGTGGCCAGGACCTTTCACCGCCGTCCGGTGGTCCGATACCGATCTCGCAGATGCCGGAACAGGCGTGGACCGATAACGGCCAGAATCGTTAGCCACACGGCCACGATCAGGTAACCCTCAACTGACTCAGTTTGGATAGAAAGGGCGTTCATCAGCAGGGCGAATGGGGCCCAACTCACGCCGACAAGCAACAGAATCTCAGGATGGTATCCACAACCAGCCCACCGTCTACGACAGCGACTTCAACATCATCGGGGTAACCGATCGTTCGTTGGCGCGCAATGGGAAAACCTAGACTGGCTGTTGTTGGTGGCGGTCAATGATGTTGGCGGGCCACAGATCGGACTAGATCACCTCCGGCTCAACGTACTAGAACCGAGCACGTTCCTGCTCACCGGCCTGTCGCTCTTCACCGCCTTAGGCTTCTCCGGCATCACGACGCCGGTCGAACTGAAATCCTTGCGGTTGACACGGGCGCCCTCGATGGGCGATTCTTCCGCGCCTTTTTTGGCGTAGCGGTCGGCTGGAAAGGGAGGGGTTCTCAACGGGCCGAGCCGTACGCCACGGGACAGACGGAGAGTCCGATTGCCACTCTCCTAGGTGCGCTTGCGGGCGAGTACAAGACCCGCGAGGGCAATGCCGAGAAGCGCAATCGTGCCAGGCTCTGGAACCCGCTGGAAGCCTAGCACGTACTGGAACACGTTGAGCGACGTCTCGCCGCCGGGGTCATCCCCAATCAAGGTAGCGTTCAAATTGACGCGCCTCGGTAGGGGTAAAGACGGGTCGAAAAATTGAACGTCGCTCAGATCGCAGGGCAAATCGGGAAAGGGGTCGGAATCGGGGTCGTCACAACCCAAGTGCGTACCTACGTCAGCGCGAATTGCCGATAGTACCATAATGTCAACAACGTCGTTGTCGGTGACCTCAAGAAACTCGCCAGTTACGGCTCTTGGCCGCGCGAGAGAAGTCACGTCGAAACCGATCGTGTAATCAAACCTGTCCTCGTCGAATTCCTTGATCTCGCCGTTGGTATCAAAAAGAAGCGATGCATTCGTAGCATCCCCGGATGCGAGGATCGAAATGTTTGCCGGATCAGGCGTGACACCTGGAGGCAATGGTTCTCCGTCTCCGTCGACGATTTCGAAGTTAAAACTGAAATTGGAGAAAAGAACCCGCGCCGTGGAATCGGTAACGAACTCAATCGTCAAACCATCGACTAGTTGCTGCATCGTACAGGTTCCGACAACCGAGCAGCCAGTCGTGATGACTGAGCCGTGAACATTGCTGATACCAAAACCGAACACGCCGAGAACGGCAAACCCAGCCGCCGTTAGCCATCGTTCGAAAGCAGCCATAATTTCCTCCTTAGTTCGCTGTCACCTCGTTTGGTGGTCTCGCCAATTCACCTAGCTTTGGTGCTTCCGCCATTTCACTTATCCCGTTGACGATTCGATCGGGCCTCGCGGGCTCGGAGGCGTAGGAATTATCCCCCACATATATGCAATACAGATACCAATCAGCTAAATATCTGACTTTCAGCCGCTTGGACCGATGCAAGCAAATCCCTTGGGAGTGATTGTGTAAGAAATTTCGACAACTGACACTGCCGCAGCTCCGAGCAAGAAACCCTAGACTTCTGATTCCAATCGTTGGGACCATGAAACGGCCACAGACTGGCGACATGTCAAGTTTTCCGACACCCTAGAACGGAGGGCTGATGTGAAAATTCAGATGAGCGAAATCTGGTGCGCTTGTTCGCCGGGGTGACGACAGTAGCGCGAACCGAGATTTCAGACCCGGAAGAAAACGCGGACGAGGTGGTCATCGTCAACCTGACGACGACGCAAGCCGACAACGCCCCGTGCAACGTGGACCCAGCAAACACGGAGCTCGTTCCCAGTCATACCTCCGCTGCGAGGAGGCAATCAAGACGTCGGCGAAAAAGCTTGATGATGGGCTCGCCGGGCGGGTGCTCTCGCTCTCCGTCGAGGTATCCGCAGCGCTGCTCAGCGAGTCCAGAAGGCCTTCCTCGAATCTTCGCATGCACACAACGAGCTCAGGGCGATTATGCGAACGCAGGGGTTCGGAGAACCGTAGGCCACTCCTGTCCGTGTTTGTCCGTGAACCAGCCCGGATCACCCCCCACACAGCAGCGACGTTCTACGTGTCAGAGCACGCGGTTCACGAGGGCTTTTCGCGGTTGTTCGGCGCTGATGGCGGGAGCGCTGAGGCTCATAACCCAAAGGGCCCGGCGTAATCTTCATGAGCTCGCTTGGCCACAGCTTGACCACGTGATTTCCGGAAGCGCGTGGAAACACGTAGGAACACCGGAGAGAGCCGCGTAAGCCACGGTGCAATAAAGCCAGACGAAAAACCTCGAGGATGACCGGATTACGCTCTCGGGGCAATCAAGCGTAAGAGCCGCTCCCAGGAACGCACCGAAACTTGGAGACATTTTTGGAGGACTTGCTGCGAACCACCGCCCTGATGGTGCCGAAGGGGGGACTCGAACCCCCACGGATCGCTCCATACGCCCCTCAAGCGTACGTGTCTACCAATTCCACCACTTCGGCAACTTGGGTGGGCACTTCGGACCGGGCAGGTCCGGAGGAAGCGTCATTATAAAGACGCGGCGCCGGGACCGCAAGACGAGAACGACTTAATTCGGCGGTGGAGCCGTCGAAGTCGCTTCGGGCTGCGGCTCCGCTTCCGTTTCCGTCTCACCTGCGGGCGGCGGCGTTTCGCTGGGCTGCTCCTCGGACGGCGGGGGAACCGGCGTCGTCGTCTCCTCGGACGGGGTCGTGGTCTCCGTCGCGGGAGCCGGCAAATCCGGGACCACGGTCCTCTCCGAAACGGCGGGCCTCAGGAAGCTCAGCGTCAGCGAGGTGATCATGAAGATCGCGGCCGCCCCGGCGGTGATCTTGGACAGGAGCGTCGCGGTGCCGCGGGCGCCGAAGGCGGTCTGGGATCCCGCGCCGCCGAAAGCGCTCGCGAGGTCCTGGCCCTTTCCCTGCTGGGCGAGCACCACGAGGATCAGGAAGAGGCACACCAGGACGTGAAGGATGGTGAACAGAATCGTCAGAATCACTTACTTTCTCCGCTGGAAGCCGCAGATTCGGGTGAAGGACGAGGCGTCGAGGCTCGCTCCTCCGACCAGGGCTCCGTCGATGTCGGCCTCTGCCATGAGGTCGTCTACATTATCCGCTTTGACGCTGCCGCCGTAAAGGATGCGCACCTTCGCCGCCGCCTGGCTCCCGAAGAGCTTCGCGAGCTGGCCCCGGATCGACTGGTGCACCTCCTCGGCCTGGGCCGGGGTGGCGGTGCGCCCGGTGCCGATGGCCCAGATGGGCTCATAGGCGACGACCAGCCTGTCGAGCTGACTCTCGGCGACGTCCTTGAGCCCCTCCTTGACCTGGCGGTCCACGACGACGAAGGTCACGCCGCGGTCGCGCTCCGCATCCGACTCGCCGACGCAGAGGACGGGGACGAGGTGGTGCGCGAGGGCGGCGAGCACCTTGCGATTGGCGCTCCGGTCGGTCTCGCCGAAGAGCTGCCGCCGCTCCGAGTGAGCGACGAGGGCATAGGTGCAACCCACGTCCTTGAGCATCCCCGGCGAGATTTCACCGGTGTACGCACCCTTTTCCTCCCAATGGAGATCCTGCGCTCCGAGGCGGATGGAGCTTCCCGCGACGGCGGAAGCGACCGTCGCGAGCGCGGTGAACGGAGGCATCAATACGACGTCCACGTAATCGAAGCCGCGGCATCCGTCGACGACGCGGCGGGTGAGCTCCGAGGCCTCGCCGAGCTTCATGTGCATCTTCCAGTTGCCGGCGATGAGCGGTCTACGCATCGGTCAGGACCTCGACTCCCGGAAGCTTCTCTCCCGCGAGGAACTCGAGAGACGCTCCTCCACCGGTCGATATGTGGGTGATGCGGGAAGCGACACCGGCGCGGCGCACCGCGGCGACCGAGTCGCCGCCGCCGACTATGCTGGTGGCTCCGCTTCCGGCCACGATCTCCGCGAGCTTCACCGTCCCCTGGGCGAAGGGCTCCATCTCGAAGACGCCCATCGGGCCGTTCCAGACGACGAGCTTCGCCTTCCGGATGTCCTCGCCGTACGCGGCGACGGTGGCCGGGCCGATGTCGAGCCCCATCCAGCCGTCGGGGATCTCGCCGATCGGAAGAGTTCGCGTCTCGGCGGTGGCCTCGAACCGCGACGCCACCACGTGGTCCCGGGGAAGCCCGAGCTTCGCTCCTCCCTCGGAGAGAAGCTCGCGCGCGAGCGCGACCTTGTCCTCCTCGACGAGCGACTTCGCGGTGGGGAGACCCTTCGCGCGAAGGAAGGTGTAGGCCATGCCGCCGCCGATGAGGAGACGGTCGACCTTCGAGAGGAGCGACCGCACGACGTCGATCTTGTCCGAGACCTTGGCGCCGCCGAGAAGCCCGACGAACGGCCGGGGAGGGGAGGAGAGCGCCATCCCGAGGTAGTGAAGCTCCTTTTCCATCAGAAGTCCTGCCGCTGCCTGTGGAAAATGCTTCACCATGCCTTCGGTCGAGGCGTGGGCTCGATGGGCGGCGCCGAAAGCGTCGTTGACGTAGAGCTCCGCGGTCGAGGCGAGCTTCTTCGGCTGGAGCACTCTCCACGCGGTCGAGGATTCG
>DAISKN010000139.1:0-12180 GCA_036820975.1 Acidobacteriota bacterium
CTGGGCTTCAGTCCTGAAGAGTCTGAACACCTCCTGATCCGCGCGGATCTCATGATCCAGATCGAAAAAGTCCTCAAGGAACGCGGCCTCAAACAAGCGCAGGCCGCGAAGCTCCTTCGAGTAACGCAACCAAGGGTGAGTGATCTTCTGCGCGGCCGCATCGACCTGTTCAGTACAGACACCCTCATCGACATGCTGGCGCGACTCGGAATTCGTGTTCGCCTAGTCACACGGAGACTCCGCCCTTCGAGAGTCGCATAACGTTTCGGATAACGGGCGAAGACCGCACGACGAATCACAACTGCGGGCTTTGTCTGCTTCATCCGATTGTTCGGCGGCTTTCGCATTACGGCTCGATCCGCTCCGGCCCACGCCAGCTCGGCTCGCTCTACTTGCAGCGTCATGAAGTCGTTCCATCCGTGACGAAGAATGTGTAGGCCGGTGCATTCGGACAGGGATTCGCCTCCGGCGCCCTGTCGGGCGGCCAACCAGGGAATCCGTCGATTCGAACTGGCTTTTCCAAGATCGATTCTGGACGGTCGCCCGAATGATGTACAAGAATGCACTCCGGATGAACAAACGAGCATAGACCTTCTGCTCGAAGTTCAAATGCTCTGTACACCTCCGGCGGACCCTCCAGGGCCATCCATGCGATACCTCGCAACGTTACCGACCGGTTTCGCCAATCGACGACAACCGCCTCGAGTTCCGAATCGTGGAACCCGTTTGGCAACTTCGCAGCTATCGTTTCCAACGTCCCCGTCAACAACTTCTTGACTCCAGCGGTTCTTCCGTCCTCAGTCCCCCGGCATGATCCCCCCGCCGAACCACTGGCGATAAGCTGCGAACGGCGATTCAATGAAGATGGCGCGAAGCGCCAACCTACAAGGGGACGGCCCTTCGCCAGCTTCATCGCCTTGTTCGGCGGCCTCACCTTTCACCGTAATGCTCCCAGCCCAGGAATAGACGACGCAGGGATTCCCGCAATCCATCGAACGTCCCATCGTCGATTGAAAACTGGATCTCGAACACACTCGCGCCGAGTGTGGTGCCCATAGCCGGGCCCAGTTCGACCCGCACCCGGTCACGGTCCAGGAGGAAGCGCAGAATACCGCCGTAGCCACCACGAGACTGCCCGTTCCGCTCGATGTAAACCTCGTCGATTCCGGATAGCGCGCGATCTATGTCGGGGTCTTGCGCTCGCTGAAGGATGAGGCTGTCACGAGGCCTACCTTGTACCTCATCCGCAAACGCCACCATGATGACGTCTGCGTCTCCGGAGTGATCGGCGACGACCCTATTCGCGAAGAAGTTCACCATGCGATCGCACCAGGCTCCGCGTCGTCGCCCGCGGCGCGTACCGCCATTCTCGTTGGCTGATGCACCACGGTTCCAAGGTCCGCCGAACACGCGCGATGAGCGGCGTGGCCAGCGTGCAGTAACAGCAACTCGCAGCCGAAGGTGACGCTCTCGAGTCAGCTACGCGACCTGAGGTACAGGGCCACGACCGCTGCAATCCCAAGTTGAACTAAATCCGCCTCCGGCGGATAGATAAAGACCTCAGGTTGACAGTCGCGATTTTCTGATTCACTCCGCTGGGTTACCGGTTCAGGATTCCTTTCCAGGGAGGTCTCCACCCTCCCCGGAAAGAAGATCCTGTATGACCCCGTTACGGCAACGGATGATCGAGGATATGCAACTTCGAGGGCTTTCGGCAAGAACTCAAGAGTGCTACGTCACGGCCGTGCGTCAGTTAGCCGCGCACCATCACCGGAGCCCGGATCAGCTCAGCGAGGAAGACCTGCGCCAGTATTTTCTGTACCTCACCAACGAGAAGAAGGTCGCCCGAGCAACGGCGACGATTGCCCTGTGCGGGATCAAGTCTCTTTTCGAGCACACCTTGAAACGGGACTGGACCACGTTGAACTTTGTCCGGCCAGCGCGGGAGAGAAAGCTGCCTGTCGTCCTCAGCCGCGAAGAAGTCCGAAGCATTCTGGCTGAGGTCCGGATTCCGGTCTACCGCGTTTGTCTGACGACGATCTACGCCTGTGGACTCCGATTGCTGGAAGGCGCACACCTCCGGGTGAGCGATGTCGACGGCGGACGGATGACGCTGCACATCCTGGTGGTAGCCCCCCCCTTTGAGGGCCGGCTACTCCTCGGGCATGAAGTCTAGCTCGAAGCCGACCGCTGTGCCGCCGCTGCGGAGTTCGAAGGCTGGGCCGCTGCCGTCGCCCGTGCCGGAGGCAACGTAGACCAGGGGCACCTCACCTGCGGGACCGAGCCGGGCAATGCCCCACTCCGCAGTGACCTGAGCCGCAACCTGCGCCTGGACCACATCCGGGGTGACCTCGAGCTGATCGAGGGCGGCGATATCGCATACGCCAATGAGAGCTGAGTCGGTTCCCGTCTCGCCAACCTCGGACCCCAGGTCTGGACGCGGCTACGTCGGAGCGGACCACGCCCAGGCGAGCAATCAGCCGGCCCACCAGGGAACCTGACGCCTTGCGCCTGAACACGGTAGGAAGCGGGAGGCAGCGATGCGAGGTAGCCGTCCTCAGCGTTGGCGACGAAGGGATCGCGCATCTCCCTCCGCCAAGCTGCTGTGGTCAGGCGAACGACCGGAGCGTGAGCCGAGGGCTTTCTCCACGCGCCATCGTTGGTCTGGTTGTCAGAGCCATGGTTCACTCGTAGTCCGCTACAAGGCGGTGCCTCGAGC
The DNA here is from genome assembly GCA_036820975.1 of Acidobacteriota bacterium. Taxonomy (GTDB): domain Bacteria; phylum Acidobacteriota; class Vicinamibacteria; order Marinacidobacterales; family SMYC01; genus DAISKN01. Next base: position 2,720 of record DAISKN010000139.1, read on the forward strand.
AGCCGAGACACCGGAACAGGTGTGCCCAAAGCGGCGAATGCTCCCGGGCCAGCTCCTCCAACACGGTCGCCTGCGGGATGCCGAGGCGCTGGGCGATGCGCTGGAGATCCTCCTCAAGCTCGCCGAGCAACCCCTCAACCTCTGGTCGACCGACCTTTCCGACCAGCGCGCAGTAGTCGCCGCAGTGTGCCGGCCACGGGTCGCCCTGCGCCGAGAAGTACCCCGGCGTCCGATGCAGGAGCTCGTCGAGATGGCGTGAGTCAGGACCAGCCTCGGGACCGCCGGGATCGACGAACTCGAGGCCGTACCGGTTGGCCGCTGTGCCATTCGCGATGCACTCGGGACAGAGGTGCGCCACCTCCTGGGCCGCGTAGCACGGCCCGACATACTCGTGCTCGCGCTGGATCCCACACAACGGGCATGGGGCTTCTGCGGGCACGAACACCCCCGAGGTGACCGGATCCGGATGGTAGCGGAACCGAAGCGATTCGTCGTCCGTTGCCACCCTTTCCCCTTCAAGTAGACGCCCGACACCGAGATGAGCTGCGAGGGGCCAGGATGCTTCGTCTTCGAACGCGTCATCCCCCTCAAGGCCCTGAATGAATGCCTCAAACGTAGGCGCCACGAAGGTGATCCTGTAGTCCCGCTCCTGATCGACATGCACAACTGACGGTTCGCCGTGTGGGCCGCATGCCCTGTAATCCAGACACAACATGTCATGACCTGCTGAGGGACAATCGGCGAAGTAGACACCGATGTCGGGGTAACCCCACTCGCTGAGCCAAAAAGCGCTTCCGGCACTGCCGCACAACGAGCATGGCTTGTCGTAGCCGATGCCGAAGATCCCGGCGATGGCAACATGGTCGGCGGCCCATGAGGTGCGCTCTGCCGTGCGATGGTTGCCGCGGCGCGGTGCGCCGCCGTTCTGATGTCTCGCGAGCTCAACGTAGGCCGCGGGGAGCTTGTAGCCCAACCGCCGTTCTACGTTTGCCAGCATCTCGGGAGTCACGGGTGGCTCGACGTACTCCCGTTGGTAGTACTCGGCATCGTCCCAGAAGTTATCCCAGTCGATATTCTCGAACATCACGGCTTCCCAGGGATGCTTCGCGGTCGGATAACGGCTCCCGGTTGGGCACAGCGACTCTGGCCTTGCTGCTCATTAGATTGAGGACGAATCGGTGTTGCGACACACCTCGAACTTCCAGGAGGACGGGTCGCATCTCAGCAGTCGGCGGGGCGGGCCGGCAAGGAACGGCGTTTGCTCGCGGCGATGTCGGACGCTTCTTCGAGTGTGAACTGGAACCAGAGTTCCTCCCTTCCCGGATGCCGGGCGCTGAAGCAAAATGCATCTTCGGTCGCGTCGAACCCACCAACATAATGGGGAGTTTGGATCATGTCGTCAGACTCGATCTCGCGCCACCCCTCCAGTGAGCGTGCTTCCTCGACGATCTCGGCACAAATTTCCCGCAACTCGTCGTCCACCTTGAGATCCACGATTCACCTCGTACGGCCTGCCTAACCTGCTGAGACTAGCGGCGAGGCTCCTTTCTGGCCGTGCCTCGTCCGCTGCACCTTCATTGTTGGGCCGCACGTTGCTCCTCAAGGAACCGCTTCAGCGTCCCTCGCAACGCAGTCGCGCCTTCCGAGATGCTAGCGAGTGCCTGGGTGGCGAGGGTAGTCGCCTCCTCACAGAGGTCCAGCCGCACTGCGATTCGCGCGCACGTCAATCCGTCGCGCGGGTGAGGCGGAGTTGCAACAGCGGCCCGCACCAGCTCGGCGAAACCATCGGGGAACTGGGAGTAACGCTTGAAGAATCGCTGACCTTGGCGCTCCCACTCCTGCACGAGCTGCCCGACGATCTTCTCAGCCTCACCCATACTGCGTCCGTATGGCCATCTACCATGCGGCGCACTCAGCGGCGGGTCGATGCGGTCACGAAACGCACACTCGTACTCCTTGAGCTTGGCCTGCACGCAGGAGCCGCCTCCCTCCGTCGGCAGAAACACCAAGTGAGCTCCAAGGTTGACGTAGAAACCCTCGGCGGAGCTGCTGCCCTGAATGTTGACGACATGGACCACCGGCTCTTGAACACGCCGCAAGGTCGTGCCGGACCCGCGAAAGGCCTCGGCACGCAGCGACGGATAGAAATTCTCGGCCAGAACTTTCAGGAAGCTCTCGCGCTCCATCTCACTCTCTTTCGGCCCAACGTGCCAAATGAGCTGCGCGCCACCGCGACAGGATTGTGCCACGAGCTCGGCGCGTCGGCTCCACTTGGGTGTTAGGCCGATCCTTCTTCATTTCCGATAACGCTGATGTCGTTCGCCGTGCACCAGACCCTTAGCGCCCGCTCGGTTGATTCGGCTTCGAATGCGTAACATTTATCCAGACTGCCCTCTGAAGCGAGGAATTCCTTGAATCGGGCATAAGCGCCACGATGCCGAAAGAACTGCGCCACCATGTCGTACCGATTCGGCAATTCCGCCGCTGCGAAGCGGAGGGCGAGTTCGCTTCCGAGGTCAAGGTCGTTCTTGTGGGGTATTGCGATATAGCGATCCGACGTTTCCAGATCTTCCGGAACCTCTTCTTCGAGCGGATTCAGTTCCAAGATCCAAGAGATGGTGCCGGTATCGATGGAAATGTAGGCCTGATGCTCCATGGGCGCGGCAAAGCTCACGAAGTCGAAGGCCGCCGAGAGATCTTCGTATTTGATGGCTCCCACGATTCAACCTACCGTTACGGGTCCGTGTGTGGCCCGCGTCGAATTCTAGACGCCAGACAAGAATGGCCCGGTGCCGGGTGCCGCCAATCGTTTGATAGCTCGGCGAAGGCTGTTGAGGCCAGATGCGGCAACCGCAAGCAGGAATCTGATAGCTGCTCGAGTTTTCGTCATTGTGCCTCCAGACTGAGTCGCAACCCGACTTTCGTATTCGGCCTAACAACCGGCGTTGAGTGGCGTGGCCAGCTTGAGTAAATCACCCCACTCAACGAAGGAGTCTCCGGTCATGTGACTTCTGCCGTTGACGAAGAGGGCCACGGCCACTCCAACGCCAAGTTAGGTGGCGCTACTCGGTTGCGTGCCATTCGAACTCCCGCACTCGGCCGTCTCTGAAGAGGAGGACATACACCAAGCCGTTCAGGTCCCGGTAGAGGTAGTAGCGCAGAGGGTCGTCGAGATCAGCGGGCATTGGGAGACTCGGTGGCTCAGTGTTTGGCGGTCCGAGAAGAGAGAGAACCTGCCACTTCTCAAGGCCGACGAACTGGATCTCGGTGAAGATCCGCGCTGCTGCTGAAAATGCATCGTCACCACCAAGGCGCCCATTTGTCGCACGGAAGAGGATGAGATCGCTTTCTAGCTCCGGGTACGCACTCTTTTCAGGAGAGGTGTTTGCCGTAAAGCGACCTCCGGCGCACCTGATGCCACTCGACAGCACGAGTAGCAAGAAAGTGGCCAATGTACCTAGAGTTCTCATTGTCGATCTACCCGACTTTTGTCCCACGGGTCCCAAATCGGTCTTCAGATCGAGAGCCGACTGATGCAGGTCGAGGCGACCTCGGGGAGTGCGATCGGTGTCGCATCGCGGCTCGGCCACATCTCGAGCCACCTAACGTAAGGATTATATCCAGAGACTTCTAATTGTGGGGAACCCCATTACCAGATCATGGCGCGAGGGTTCGCGTTTGTAAAGGGCGGCAGCGACAGGACGTAAAGTCGCGGAAGGGACGGAGCCGGAAATAACGAAGGCGCCATATCTGGATCAGAAGTGAAGAGGTTCATCTATCGTTCCGGTGCGGCAGTTGTATTGGCGCGCCGGGGCTTGCCCGCATCAACGACCAACTCGTCGACAGGAATCGCTCCTCCGGGATACAGCCGGTACGGCAGTTCCTGACTGCCGTCACCTGCCACGGCACCTTTGCTCGACGAACGAGTTGGTGGCGGCGGCGCTCACCAGGAGCCCGACGTTCCCGGCGCCCCAGCCGTCCACGCGTCTCCCGCTTGGGATCGGGCGCGGGGCCGCGGGGGCGGTCGTAAGCGCGCTAACGAATCACGATCGAGCCCGAGCTGGTCTCGATATCGAGCCTCGGGCCTCCGGTTCCAACGGCACCGCGAAGGAATTTCCTCGAGATTCGTCCGGTCACCGAGACCGGGCGGTCCGAGTCGATGTTCCCGGAGCTGGTGTGCGCGTCGAGGTCGAAGGAGGCCTCGGGAGGGAGCTCCACGGTGACCCCGCCGGACGAGGCCTCGAGGGTCCAGTCGCGCACCATCTGGCCCTGAGCCCGGATGGAGCCGCTCGAGGTCGAGATGCTGAGCCCTCCTTTGACGCCTCGCACTTGGACGCCGCCCGAGCCCGAGTTGACGGAAACGTCCCCCTCGCCGATCTGCTCCAGCTCGATCCTTCCGCTTCCGGCGGAAGCGATGATCGCCCCCCGAACTTCGAAGGCGTCGATGGATCCGCTGCCGGTTTTCGCCTGGAGATTGCCACCGACGCCGTCGATGCGGATGCTCCCGGAGCCGGCGCGGGCCTGAACGTCGCCGCCGATGCTTCCGATGGTGAGCGACCCCGAGCCCGAGGCGGCTTCCACCGGCCCCGCGAGGTCTCCGAGCGTCTGGCTTCCGGAGCCGCTCTTCGAGACCAGCGCGGTCTCCGCGGGAACGACGATGCGGTAGCTGATGCTCACCCCCTCGTAGAGGCTTTCGTCTTCCACGGCTCGCACCCCCACCCGGACCACATTTCCCTCCTGCTCGATGGGAGGGTCCTCTACGATCCGGCGGACCTTCCCCGCAGCGTCGGTTCCGGAAAAGAACCCGGTGCGGGCCCGGACGATCCCGTGGACTTCGACGGACCCCGAGGCGCCCGCGGTGACCTCGATGCTTCCCGATCCCGTGCGGACCTCGAGCTGAACGGGGCCGGTGACGGAAATTGTCCGATCGAAAGCGCCCTCTTCGGCCCCGAGGGCCAACGGGAGCAGGGTGACGGCGATAGCGAGCTGGAGACGTAAAGCGGCAATAGTCATGGGACTTCCCTCCCGCACCAAGAGACGTAAACGCCCGCGAAAACGTTGCAGTTTTTTTCGGAGGACCGGCAGGGTCCAGCTATCCGAGCTGGAACTTCTTGAGGTAGTAGCTGAGCGCCCGCTGGCTGATTCCCATGCTCTCCGCCGCGAGCTTCTTCACCCCCTTCGACCTCTCGAGGGCGCGGCGTATGGTCTCGCGCTCCACCCAGTCCACGTTGTCCCTCAGGCTCATCGAGGGGAGGCCGTCCGGTTTGGGCGCGCCGGCCGTGGGAAGCGAAAGCTCCGCGAGACCGATGACCGGCGAGCGAGACAGGACCACCGCCCTCTCGATGGCATTCTCGAGCTCGCGCACGTTCCCCGGCCAGTCGTACGCGGAGAGCGCCGCCAGGGCCTCGTCCGTGACTTTCTCGACGCACTTTCCCGCCCGCCTCCGGTGCTTGGCGACGAAATGGGAGACGAGAGCGGGAATGTCCTCCCGCCGCGCGCGAAGCGGAGGAAGCTCGATCGGGATCACGCTGAGCCGGTAGAAGAGATCCTCCTGAAACTCGCCCGAGGCCATCATCTTTCCCAGGTCCCGATTGGTGGCGGCGATGACCCGCAAGTCCACCTTCTCCGTGCGCTCGGAGCCCAGGGGCTCGAACTCCCGCTCCTGAAGGACGCGGAGCAGCTTCGCCTGGATTGCGGTGCTCATGGTCCCGATCTCGTCGAGGAAGATGCTGCTCCCGTGGGCGAGAGAGAACCTGCCTTTCTTGTTGGAGGTCGCGTGGGTGAAGGCGCCCTTCACGTGGCCGAAGAGCTCCGACTCCAGGAGATTCTCGGGAATCGCGGCGCAGTTCACCTTGATGAGCGGCATCTCCCGCTCGGCGCTCCGGTCGTGGATGGCACGGGCCGCTAGCTCCTTTCCGGTGCCGGTCTCTCCCCGGATCAGAACCGTGCTCTTGGACTTCGCGACCTGCTCCAGCTTCTCGATCACCGCCCGGATGGCGGCGCTCGCGCCTATGATCCCGTAGTCGTTGAACTCGGTCTTCCGCTCGCTCAGGAGATATCGATGCTCGCTCCGGAGCCTTCGATGGGAGAGCGCCTTTCCCACGACGACCAGGAGCTCTTCCACTTCGAACGGTTTTTGAAGGTAGTCGAAGGCGCCGAGCTTCATCGCTTCGATGGCGCTCTCGACGGTCGCGTGCGCGGTCATCATGAGGACCTCGGGTCGCTCGCTCTCGGGCGCGGACCTCGAGAGCTCCCGGATGAGATCCAGGCCCGAGACCTCGGGCATGCGATTGTCCACCACCAGCAGATCGAAGCTCCGCTCCGACAGAAGCGCCTGCGCTTTCTTCGCGCTCGACGTCACGTAGACGTCGTGCCCCTCGTCGCGAAGCGCGCGGCCGAGAGTCTTCAAGATGCGCTCCTCGTCGTCGACGAGCAGGATTGCTCCCCTCACGGTCACCTCCGGACCCCCGTCTCCACGGCCGCCCCTTTCCGGGCTTCGCCGGGCGCTCGCGGGAAGAGGTCGATTCGGATCTCCGTCCCCTCCGAGGGCCGACTCTCCGCGGTGACGGTTCCTCCCAGTGATTCCACGATGTTCTTGGTGATGGCGAGCCCCAGGCCCGTGCCCGTCCGCTTTCCCGTGAAATAGGGCTCGAAGATCTTGGCGAGGTCCTCCGATGGGATTCCCACTCCCCGGTCGCGAACCACGATCCCGATCTTTCCCTCCCCGCTCCGTCTCGTCTCGAGCGTGATCTTGGAGCCCTCGTGGTCTCCGTTCGCGCCCGCTTCGACCGCCTCCCGCGCGTTCGCCAGGATGTTCAGGAGCGCGGTCCGAAGGCGCTCGCCGTCGGTCAGGACCTCGGGAAGCGTCGCATCCAAGCGCAGCTCGAGCGCGGGCGAGCCCTCTCCCACGAGGACCGCCTCGACGGCGCTGCGGCAGACGGCGTTGATATCCGTCGGCCGGAGCTCGAGGTCGATGGGCCGGGCGAAATCCAGAACGTCCCCCACGATGCGGTTCAACCGATCGACCTCGTGATCGATGTCGTCCGCGGCCTCGCGCACGTCGGCGGCCGAGAGCTCCGGGCGGCGGAAGCTCCGGAGAGAGGCTTTGATGATCATCAGCGGATTGCGGATCTCGTGGGCGATGACCGTCGACATGCGCCCGAGGGCCGAGAGCTTCTCCTTCGAGGCGGATTCGCGCTGGAAGCGGGCGATGGAATCGGTGAGACGGTTGAAGGCCCGGGCGAGCACGGTGGCGTCGCCATCGACCAGCGGCCCCGAGAGCTCGATCTTGCGCGCCAGGTCTCCGGTGGTCGTCATCTCCCGCATGGTCTGGGTAATGGCGGCGAGGGGCCGGGTCACGGTGCGGGCCACGGCGTAGCTGAGGACGATCGCGAGGAGAACGCCGAAGAGCGCCGAGAGCAGAAGTCCCTCTCGAAAGGTGCGAAGAAACGAGAGCCTCTCGCTGGTCGATCGCAGGAGCACCGCCTGGAAGCCCTCCTTGGCCCCGGGAGCCGAGAGTGCCCGCCCGAGGAACACGTAGTCCTCGTCACCCATGGAAAGGCTGCCTTCGGAGACCGACGAGAGCAGCCGAACCTCGGCGTCCCCGACGGGAATCGACGAGGCCACGGCGCGGCCGCGGGCGATGAGAACCACCTCGCTCTGGGTGATCGCCTGGAGCTCGCGCGCGAGCTCGTCGTCGAGGAAGAACCCGACGCTCAGAGTGCCGAGCACCTCGGGCGGCTCGGGACCGACGACGACCGGGAGAGTCGCTATCTGGAGAACGCCTGCGCCGGTCTCCGCGAGGTAGATCGAGGACTCGCCTCGCCGAGCGCGTTCCAGAGCTTCTCCCATGGGGAATGCCTCGTCCGAACCGAGGGAGGTGAGCACGCGCCCGTCGTCGTCGGCGACGACCAGGATGTCCGAGCCGAGCCGCTTTTGGTAGTCGAGAGCGATGGGCTCGACCGTCGGCCCATCGCCGGTCGCGACCGCGGCCTTCAGCTTCGGCAGGTCGGCGACCAGCCACCCGAGAAGGACCAGCGTCTCGTATCGCTGCCGGTGATGCTCGTCGAGGAGCTCCGCCGACTCCTGGAGGTCGCGCCGCAGCTCGGCCTGTGCCTCTCGCGAGACCCGGGCGGTGACGAAGATCGTGCCCACGGCGATGGAGAGAATCGCGACGAAAGCGCAGGCGAGAAAGACCCGGCTCTTGAGGGAGGACATCGCCTTCATCGCCCGCTCTCCCTCATGGCTCGACCACGAAATCGAGCTCCGTCGTGGTCTCGGAAGCGACCCTTACTCTCTTCCGGCTCCGCTCCTCGCCGTCGGTCCAGACGACGACGTCGTACGCTCCCGGCGGGACCCTCTCGATCCGGTAGCGGCCGTCGGTCCCGGTCGCGGCGAAGTACCGGTGGGAGATCACCAGGATGAAAGCGCTCATGTGGGAATGGATCTCGCAGAAGACGCGAACGATGCCTGGATTGTCGAATCGAACCGTCTTCGATCGGCCCATGGGATAGCGGCCGAGGTCGAACCGCGCGGTCTTCGAGAGGGAAAAGACGTTGTGGTAGAAAGGATCGTTGTTGGGAAACGAAACCGTCGTTCCGACGAGGACCGGGAGCACGTAGGGAACGAACGTCTCCTGCCGCTGGTCGAGCACCGCCTGTTCCCGGGGACGCTCCTCGAAAGCTCCCTGGGGCGCCGTCGCCAGATAGACCACGCTCTGCCGTCTGTCGGGAACGCCCCGCCGGGTAGGGCCTTCCATCTCCCGTACCGAGGGCCGCGAGCGGGGAGGACTCGAAGGAAGCCGGACCTCGACCCGGCCCGCGATCGACCCCGGCGCTCCGTCGTCTTCGAGGGGAGTCAGGAGCGGAAGACTGAGGGCCAGGAACAGGGGCCATGGCATTTCTCAGAACCAGAAGAGGAGTTGCACGGCGGGGATCCAGCGGCTTTCGACTCTCGTCGCGTCCCGGGTGTTGTACTGGAGCGCGAGCTTCCCCAGGATATTTCGGTGGAAGTTGTAGCCCACGCCCCCTTCGAAGCGGGTCACGGGAGAGTCCCAGGTCACGGGACCCTCGGGAGTCGAGATGCTCTCGAACCGCGAGCCCGAGATCCGCGCCGCGAAGTAGAGGCCGGGGGCGGCCTTGTAGCGGCCCTCCGCCGTGAAGCCCAAGGTCGCGAGCGCGCCCGTCGCGAGGGACGGCGCGTCCCAGGAGCACCAGATGGCCTCTCCTCTCAGGATCCAGGGGCCGCGGGAGAGCTCGGTATCGACGCCGAGCGCCGTCTGATCGGAGCTCAGCCCCCCCCCGAGCTCCGCTTTCACTTCGTCGGAAACGTAGTCGCCTCGAGACGCCGACACTCCGAGCTCGAAGCCGAAGGCCGGCCGCAATCCCAGCCGCGCCGCGAGCTGCTTGCCGTCGTTGTCATCGTCGACGCGCGGGTCCGAGATGGTGCCCTGGGTGAAGGCG
>DAISKN010000140.1:0-12175 GCA_036820975.1 Acidobacteriota bacterium
TCTGAATCCCCAGGACGCTTCATTCCCCACCGTCGCCGTGGCGTTCCCCTCGGGTATGGCCGCCACCGCCGCGATTTTCGACCAGCTCCCCGGGCCGTCGGTGGTGGCGATTCCGGATGACTGCTACCAGGGCGTGGCCAGCCTGGTGGAGACGGGCCGGGCGAAGGGGCGGTGGACCGCCGAGCGCATCGCTGCCGGCGATACCGAGGCCTGGGTTCGGGCTTGCGGCTACGCCGACCTTCTATGGCTGGAATCGCCGTCGAACCCGCTCCTCGTCGTCTCGGACCTCCCGGCCATCTGCGGTGCGCCCCGGAAGCGCGGGGCCCTGGTCGCCGTCGACAACACCTTTGCGACGCCTCTGAACCAGCGTCCGCTCGAGCTTGGCGCCGATGTCTCCGTGCAATCGGCGACCAAGCTCATCGGCGGACACTCCGACCTCCTTGCCGGCGTCGCGACCGCGAAAGACGCCGGGCTTCGGGCCTCTCTCCGGAAGGCGCGGGAGCTCGCGGGCGCAACCCCCGGCGCCCTGGAAGCGTTCCTCGCGGTTCGGGGCGCGAGGACCATGGCGGTTCGCCTCCGGCGCGCCGAGCAAACGGCGATGACCCTGGCGTCGCGGCTCGAGGCCCACCCGCGGGTATTGCGGACGAGGTATCCCGGGCTTTCCTCACACCCGAGCCATGAGCTCGCCCGTCGTCAGCTCGGTGGCTTCGGAACCATCATCTCCTTCGACCCGTGCGGCGGAGCGGGAGAGGCGGACGCCGTCTGCCGCTCCGTCCGCCTCATCCAGCATGCCACCAGCCTCGGAGCCGTGGAGTCGACGATGGAGCGTCGAGCCGCGATACCCGGACAGGGGTACCTCCCGCCTTCCCTTCTGCGGTTGAGCGTCGGCCTCGAGGACCCCGACGACCTGTGGGCGGATCTGGACCAGGCATTGCGCGGGGCCGCCGGACTTTCCTGACGTAGAGCTCCAAAAGGAGGCCCTCATGGAAAACGCCGTTCTCTGGATCATCCTGCTGTTCGCCGCGGCTCCGACACCGGGAGCCGCGAAGTCGGCCGACGGAGTCGAGATCCGATTCGAGGTCGCGGGAAGCGGCTCGCCCGCGATCGTCTTCGTTCACGGGTGGTCCTGCGACCGGTCGTACTGGCGTCCGCAAGTCGAGCACTTCGCGAAATCGCACCGGGTCGTGGCCGTCGACCTCGCCGGCCACGGCGAGTCGGCCCGCAATCGCAAGGATTGGACGATGGCCGCCTTCGGAGAAGACGTTCGCGCCGTTCTCGAAGCGCTCGACCTGCGCGGCGCCGTGCTCGTCGGACACTCGATGGGCGGGCCGGTGATCCTCGAAGCCGCCAGGCTCGCCCCTGACCGCGTTCTCGCCCTGGTCCCCGTCGACACGCTCGCCGAGATCGATCGCCGGTTGAGCCCCGAAGAGCGCGAGGGATTCCTCGGGCCGATTCGAGCCGACTTCCGCGCCGCCGCGGAAAGGTTCGTGCGCGAGTTCATGTTCACCGAGCGCACGGACCCGAAGCTCATCGACCGAATCGCCTCCGACATGGCGAGCGCGCCGCCCGAAGTGGCGATCCCCGCTATGGAAGGCCTGTTCGCCTACGACGAGGCGGCGGCGCTGGCCCGTGCCGCAATCCCCCTCCGGCTTCTGAACGCCGACCGTTTTCCCACGGACCTCGCGGCCGCGCGGCGGCACAAGCCTGACGTCGAGCTCGCGGTCATGCCGCGGGTCGGCCATTTCCTGATGGCGGAGGATCCGGAGGAGTTCAACCGCCTCCTTGCGCGCGCCGTGAAGGACCTCACGGGAGGACGCTAGCCGCGCCCGTTACTTCGCCTTGACGTCGTTCTCGATGGGCTCGAGCGATTCGAGGTAGAGGGCGATGGCCTTCAAGTCGGACTCCTCGAGGCGCTGATAGCCCTTGTCGATGATTTCGGCCATCAGCCCCTGGGTGCTGTCTCCGTCGGGCAGAAGGTTCGACTGGAGGAACCAGACGATGTCGGCGGTGGCCCAGCTGCCGATGCCGGTCTTCTCGTCCGGGGTGATGTTGGGAGCGACCTCTCCTTCCGGCCCGTCTTTCGAGCCGGCGTAGTACCGGGACTCGTCGACCGCACCCATGAACGTGCGCGGCGTGTGGCACTCCCCGCAATGCGCGACCGCCTGGGCAAGATAGGCGCCGCGATTCCACTCGTCGCTCTTTCCCGGATCGGGCTCGAATCTTTCCGGCTCGAAGTAGAGCCCACGCCAGACGCGCACGCTCGAACGGCTGCTGTAGGGGAAGCTGAAATCGGGTTCGCGGTTCTCTTTCTTCACCGGCGCGAGCGAGAAGAGATACGCCTTCAGGTCGAGCAGGTCCCTGTCGGTCATCCTGGTGAACGACGTGTAGGGGAAGACCGGATAGTAGGGCTCGCCCTCGGGGCTCGTTCCCTCCCGCATGGCGGTGAGGAAGTCCTCGTCGGTCCAGGAGCCGATCCCCGTCTCTTTGTCGGGGGTGATGTTCGTTCCGTAGATGGTGCCGAAGGGGGTCTTGATCGGTCTCCCACCCGCGAGCGAGTAGCTCGCGCTCGCGGGATCACCGTGACAAGAACATCCTCCCGACGCCTGCAGAACGTACTCCCCCCGGCGAATCGCCTCGGCGTCCTCGGCCGGCTGCGGGACGCGCGAGACGAGAAGCGCGGGAATGCCGAGCCCCACGCCGAGTATCGCCGATACCTTCATCTGCTGGCGGCGAAGGGGCTACCGCTTGAACCTCTCCTCCTCGGGCTTCCTGTAGGGGTCGTGGCACCCGCGGCAGGCGTCGTTGACGGTCTTGACCAGCGGCGTGACCGCTTTCATGTCCCCGGTCTCGGCCGCGGCCTGGAGCTTGGCGCTCGCTTCGGTGAGCGCCTGCGCTTTGGCGACGAAGTCGTCCCAGTTGGTCCAAACCTCGGGCTTGGCGTCGGTGAGACCCTCGGTGATCTTCTTCTCGAAGGCATCGGGAATGAGCTTGGCGAACTCGCCGATGTTCTTGGCATGGACCACGAAATGCGACGCGTCGTAGGGCATCTTGAACTTGAGGATGTCGCCCATGTTGGCCATGCTGGCGCGTTGTCCCGCCATGATCCTCTGACGGTACTCGAGGACAGGCTTGTTCTCGTCCTCCTGGGCGTTTGCGAAGCCGAGAAGAACGCCGAGCGCGGCCGAAGAGGCGAGCGCGACCGGAACCAACGACCTGCGGAAGCGAAGACCTGGGCGAATCATCGATAATCCTCCTGATCTCGAACGGAGACTTTTAGCCCAGTTCGGGGTCCCGGCGCAATGGATCCGGGGGCGACTTTCGCATCGAAAGGGAGATCTTCCGCCCTCCCCGGTCCGGATTAGAATACCCAGCCAGGATGTTCCGCGTCATGGATCTCGAGGACGGACGGGTAGAGCTGTCCGAAGGGAGCGGGGGTGTCGCTCTGCCGCCTCCCGGTGGGTTGCGCTGGATCGACCTGACTTCGCCGACGGCCCCGGAGCTGGAGCTCCTGCGGACGCGATTCGACTTCCACCCGCTCACCATCGAGGACTGCGGGCACCTCGATCAGCGCCCTAAACTCGAGGAGTACCGCACCCACCTGTTCCTGGTCACGCAGGGGTTCTCCTCGACAGGGGACAAGGTGGAGCAGCTCGACCTCCAGGAGCTCCACGCGTTTCTGGGCGAACGGTACCTGGTCACCGTGCACGAGACGCCGATCGCCGCGCTCGAGGAGACCTGGCAGCGTCTCGCGAAAGAGCCCAAGCTCCTCGAGCGAGGCGTCGATTTCGCGTACTACCTGGTCGCCGATGGGATCGTCGACGACAACTTCCCGATCCTGGACTGCATCGCCGACGAGCTGGAGGAGCTCGAGGACTCGGTGCTGGCGTCCCCGCAGCGACGGGACCTCCAGCGCATCTTCGAGCTCAAGCACCATCTGGTGGCGATGCGCAAGGTCCTCTCGCCGCAGAGAGACGTCCTCGGTCTTCTGGCGAAGCGGGGCGACGCGCACGTGACCGAGCGCACCGCCGTCTACCTGCGCGACGTCTACGACCACCTGGTGCGCATCAACGAGTCGATCGAAGCGAGCCGCGACCTCCTCGGAAACGCCCTCGAAGCCTACCTCTCGGCCGTGGGCCAGCGGACGAACGAGATCATGAAGTACCTGACGATCATGAGCGCGGTGTTCCTGCCCCTCGCCTTCGTGGTCGGCTTCTTCGGACAGAACTTCGACGACCTGCCGTTCGTCGAGGACTGGGTCCACTCCGATCTACTCATGTGGGGGATGATCGTCACCTGCGTGGCCGTGCCCGCGGCAATGATCACCTGGTTCAAGAAAAAAGGCTGGCTCTAAGGTGTGCGGGGGCCACGAGCGGATTTTCTTCGCCGAATGAATCGAATCTCGATCCCGACGCGCGCGGCTTGACCGCGCCCCCCGGTCGCGTTACCCTCACCCGTGATGAGTACCGAGTCTCATCGGGGAGTGCTTCGTGGAGCGCCTCTCGCTCTGTTCGCGGTGCTCGCCCTCCTCGCCTCGCTCCTCGTCGGCGCCTTCGTGCACACCGACGATGGCTGCGCGGTCGAGCGACACTGTCCCACCTGTGTCTTCGCGTTGCACCACGCGGACCGTTCCGCCGTACCCCGGATCGTGCTTCCCGTCTCCAGCCCCACGGTGCTGGCGGTCGCCTCCGCGCCCGGGAGACTCTCCGGCGAAGCCCGACTCCACGCCTCGCGCGGTCCTCCCGCGGTCTGAACCTCGCCTTTCTCCTTTGTTCGGGCAGGCCCGGGCTATTCCCGGGGCCGGCCGTTCCTTCTCAGGTTCAGCGGAACCAGCGGGGCTCGAACAGCCATCCGCCAGCGAGGTCCATTCCATGACTCATCGTTTTCGTCTCCCGAGCCGGATTCTCTCCCCTACCCGCCTCGTTGCCTGCTTTCTGCTCTTCGTCACCGCCTCTCCACTCCAGGCCGCTTCGGTGGTGGAGATTACCGTCACCGATGCCGAAGGCGCGTCCTTTCCCGGTGCCATCGTTTCCCTGGTGGGTACCGGCCTCGAGGCGGTGACCGACGGTGAGGGTATCGCCCGTTTCGAAGCAGTGGCCGCCGGGAGGTATGAGGTCGTGGTGCGCCTGCCGGGGTTTCAGTCCAACCGTTCCGACATCACGGTGGCCGAGGGCACGCCACTGCGGATGAGCGTTTCTCTTTCGGAGGCCTTGCACTTCTCCGAGTCGGTCACCGTGACCCCTACCGGACGGGACACTTTCGAGTCCTATCAACCCGCAACGGTGCTCGGAGGGGAAGATCTCCAGCAGAGACTCGGACCCACGCTGGGCGCGACCCTCGCGAGCGAGCCCGGTGTCAACGTCAGGTCGTTCGGGGCCGGCAATCAGCGGCCGGTCATTCGCGGCCTCGACAACGACCGGGTGTTGATCCTCGAGAACGGAACCCGCACCGGCGACCTGTCGAGCCAGTCCGCGGACCACGGCGTCAGCCTCGATCCCGCTACCGCGGGAAGCATCGAAGTGGTGCGGGGTCCCGCGACGCTGCTCTACGGAAGCAGCGCGATCGGCGGTGTGGTGAACCTCGTCTCCGATGAGATCCCGACGAAGGCCGTGCACGACGTCCATGGAGGGTTGACGGCTCAGGGCGCCACCGCCGACGAGAACGGGGGGATCTCGGGAGATGTGAGCCTGGGCAACGGCAGGTTCGCGGTACGGTTCAACGGGTCGGCCCAGCGAACGAGCGACTACAAGACCCCGGATGAGAACCTCGAGACCGTGCCCAACAGCTTCAGCCGTTCGAAATCCGGCGGCGGCGCCTTCTCGTTCACCGGCCCGGACGGCTTCGCGGGCGCTTCCTACCAGTATGTCACCAGCCGCTACGGTGTCCCCTTCGTCGAGGAAGGCGAGACGACGCTGAATCCGCGACGACACCGGCTGGACTTCCGCGGCGAGCGTCTCAACCTCGATTCCTTCATCGAAGGGGTGAAGGTCCAGGGCGCTTTCCGCAACTACCAGCACGATGAGATCGAAGGAAGCGGCGAGATCGCGACCAGCTTCGAGAACCAGACCTGGGAGGGTCAACTCTTCCTGCACCACCGGCCCGCGGGCAGCCTCCAGGGCACTTTCGGCGTCTGGGCGCTCGACCGCGATTACTCATCGGCCGGCGAAGAGGCCCTGGCTCCTCCGACGACCCAGCGGAGTGTGGCCGGGTTCGTGTACGAGGAGCTGAGCTTTCACCATGCCTCGCTCCAGTTCGGCGCGCGGCTGGATCATACGTCCTTCGACCCGGACGGCGCGGCCGTCGACCGCGACGTCCGAGAGCGCGATTTCACCGAGTTCTCGGGCTCGGTGGGAGTCCTCGGGTATCTGCGCGAAGCGCATGACCTCACGCTGGCCGTGAACCTGGCTCGTGCCGCCCGGAACCCCAGCCTCGAAGAGCTCTACAACCTCGGCCCCCACGCGGGCAACTTCGCGTTCGAGATCGGCGACCCTACTCTCCCCACCGAGGTCGGTTATGGGGTCGACGTCTCCCTCCGTTACCGGGGCGCGCGCTTCGTGGCGGAAGGGACGGGGTTCTTGAACCGCATCGACAATTTCATCTTCCCGTTCCAGACCGGCGAGGTTGAGGACGACCTGCCCGTCGTCAACTTCGTTTCCGCGGACAGCGAGCTCAAAGGCTTCGAGGCGCACGTGGATGCCGGCTTGACTCGGGACCTGTGGCTGATCCTCGGCGGCGACACGGTCACGGGAGAGCTTCGAGACGGCGGCGATGCGCTCCCCCGGATACCCCCCTACCGCATATGGGCGGGGCTTCGCTTCGAGAGCGAGGGCTTCCATATCGAGGGCGAGGTCAGGAACGTCGGGGAACAGACCCGGGTCTACGGTGCGGAAACACCCACCGACGGCTACACCGTCCTGAACTTTCACGGCTCTTATCAGCTCACCGCCGGCAAGACTGTGCATACCTTCACCGTGCGCCTCGACAACGCAACGGATGAGCTCTACCGGAACCACCTCTCGTACATCAAGGACCTGACGCCGGAAATCGGCCGGTCGTTGAAAGCGGTGTACGGACTGAGGTTCTAGGAGACTGCTACTCGTAAGCCGACCAGGGTCAGGATCGGCGCCTTGGCGAGCGATCGAAGGGCCATTCGCAGGTCTTGGGCGAGTGACGGCATGACAAGCCTCCGCCCATTGGACGACCGAAGGCGCCTTCGGGTTGCCCGAGCCTAGAAAATGAACCCCACGCCGATGACGAAGGTGAGGCGCCGGTAGGACACGCCCAGGTCGGGACTTAGACCGAGCTCGTTCTCCCCGATCGCAGAGCTCCCAAAGGAGTAAATGAGGCCCAGGGTGACCTCCTGGCCGGCGACTGCAAGCGTGGACCCGCCCGACAGGTGATAGATATCCCAGGAGGCGAGGGTAGAGTTCGACCCCGAATCCGAAGGCGCGGCGCTGAAATCGGTGCTGAGGGCGGCGTAGATCTGAAGGTCGCTCTCGAACCGGTGCTCGAGCCCGACGGCGGCGTTCAGAACCGCGTCGAGCTGGTAGCGGGTGTCATACTCAATCGTCTCCCCGGAGCTCTGCGAAGGGAACGGCTCGGGCTCGAGGATGTTCTTCTGGCCGACGCCGTCGAACCACTCGGCGCTGAGATGGATTCGACTCCTGCCAAACCTGCGGGCGCCTCCGAACGCGATCGAGAACGGGGAGCCGTAATCTGCCGAGAGACCTTCCTGGAAATCCGTGGTGATCTCGGTTACCGAGCTTCCATCCTGATCCACGTCCGGCCCCACGGCGCTTTGGTCGAGACCGCTGATGCCGCTTCCGAAAAGACCGAGGCTCGGAGTGGTCACGGTGAGCCCGAGCTTCCAGCGCTCCCAGTCGGTGGAGACCCCGGCCTTCATCAAAAAGCGCCAGTGCTGGTAGTCGAAATCCCGGCTCGCGATGGCGATCCCCCCTTGTCCCCCTTGCCCGAGACCCTGGATCAACGCCTGAGCCCGCGCGCGATGGTTTCGCAAGGCGAAGAACGGACTCACCCCGATGCCGATTTTCTCCCCGATCTTTCGGGACCAGCTTCCGCCGAACCAGTACTCCCGGAGGAGCGTTTCGAATTGCACTCCCTCGGAAACGAACCGTAGATCGGGAATCGAGGGCAGAAGGATATCGGTTACGTCGGCGCGCTGGTACACCCGGAACTCGGCGTCCTGACGTGTGAGAAACGCATATCCGAAACGGTTCTTTCCCAGCCCCTTGAAATGGATCTCACCCGCGAAGAGTGAGGGGACCAGGGCAAACCGGCTGCTCGAGAGGTTCTCTCCCGGCCCGAGGGCATTCGCGAAGCCTACCTGCTCGTACTGAAACACCGTTCCCGACAGCAGAAGCTGGGGCTTGGCCACCAACGCCAGGGCGCCGGGGTTGTAGTAGAGGGCGCTCCCGTCAGTGGCGCTTCCGACGACGGCACCCCCGAGAAGACGGGCGCGGTTTCCGAACTGCGTCGTCCAATAGTGGTTATCCTGCGCCGCGACCGATGTCACCAAGGATCCTGCCGCTGCAAGCGTGATTACGAATCGATGCATTCGACAACGCCTCAAGTCGATTTCTTGGAGCTTCCAGACGATGGAGGCTCCGCCGGCCTCGCGGCCAGAAGCTGGGGCAGGAGCGTCGCGCCCCCGGCCGGCACCAGTGTGATCTCGGCCTTCCCCTCGACGAGACGCTGGGTCTCGAGGATCTCCATCAGCGCCGCGAGCACCTCGCGATCCTTCGAGATCTCCGCGAGGGCCTGACCCACGAGGCGGGGCCGGACCGCCTCCGCTCTCGAGAACTCGACCGCCGCTTCCTTCTCCGCGGCGGAGCCGATGACATCCACGTGATTCGCTCCCGCCTGACGGATTGCGGACGTGACCTGCCGGAGGCGGTTCACGACCTTCTGCTCGATCTGCTGGATCATGTGGAGATCGCGAAAGTGCACTTTCCGGATGTAGATCGAGCCCAGCCGGTAGCCCCAGCTCTCGGACCGCGGCGAGACCTCGCCGCGCACCAGCCGGCTCATTCCGTGCCGGCTGGTCAACATGTCGTCGAGCGGCATGTTGCTCAGGCAGCGCACGGTGGCGTTGGCGACGTTCGCCTGGAGCGAGCCCGCGGGGTCCATGTTCTCGAAGAGAAAGGCCACCGGGTTCGAGACTCGCATCTCGTACCAGACGCCGATCCCCATGGGAGTTCCCTCCTCGGTGTTCACCGGAAGGCTCCGGAGGTATTTCTGGTCGAGGCGCAGGTCGAGCTCGTGCACTTTCCCGAAGAACGAGACCAGAGCCGCCCGCGGCCCCATCTCCACGATGGGAAACCGGAGGCCGGGCTCGTCGATGACCCCGATCACTTTTCCGAACAGCACGTAGACCTTGGCGCGGCACTCGTCGACGGTGGTGTAGAGGCCGAAAAGCCGCAGGATCCCGAAAAACGTCGAGGTCCCGATGCCGGCGAGAACGAAGGTGAGGAAGAAGGCGATGAGAAAGCTCACGACCTCACCTCCGCGATCACCCGCTTCGCGCGGGTGAGCAGCGCGAGGCGCACGCTCCGGAGGTAGGCCTCGAGCACCGTGGGGCCGTTCTTCTTCAGCCCCTCGAGCTCCTCGGCGAGCCGGAGGAGAGGCTGCACTTCCGCCTCGGTCCGCATCGTCTGGATCTCGACCGCGCGCTTCGACTGCTCGATCTTCTGGTCGGCTTCGGCCTGCGCCAGGCTGACCTGGGCCGAGACCTCGTTGTGGGCCGTATTGATGGCGGCGAGCGCCGATTCGATGTCCGACGGAGGATCGATCCCGGTGATGAGCGAGGCGTCGAGCACGATTCCGTACCTCGCCGCGGAAGACTGGCACTCCTGGTCCATCTGCTGATTGATGTCGTTCAGGTTCTTGCGGAGGTCGTTGATGGAGATCCCCTCGACCCGCGCGACGTCGGTCAGCGCCGCCACCGCCGGAGCGGCACCGCCGACCTCCCTCTTGGCCTCGAAGTTCGAGATGCGCTCGCGCAGGATCGAGATGAAATAGCCCATGACGTGCGCAACCGGGTTCTTCACCCCGAAGAGGAACGCGTGGACGTTGTGCTCCGAGACCTTGAACCGCAGCTGCCCGGTGATGCCGATGTTCAGCTGGTCCTTGGTGACCGCTTCCAGCATCGTGTTCCCCCGGTTCGCTTCCGGTTCTTCGGGGTCGTAAGCGACGCTCGTGGTCCAGATGGCGACGTCCACCTTGTGCACCTTCTGCCACGGGAGCTTCAAGTACGGTCCTCCCGGCCCCACGATCTGGAGCTGGGGATAGGCGTACCGCGAGCGCTCGTCGTCGTTCAATCCCTCGGCGATGGGGAGCTCGGTGGTCGAGTGTCCCTCGAGCCTCGTGGCCCGTCCGAAGCTGGTGATGACCGCGCGTTCGTTCTGCTGCACGGTGTAGAAGCCGCTCAGGAGGCAGCGGTAGAGAAAGTAGAGGATGAGCCCGGCAATGATGCCGGCGAAGGCCGACATGGAGGAACCTCCTGGTCGATGGGTGAGAGAACGGAAACCGATCCCCAATTGTGGGTGAAGGACGCGGCCAGCGTCAAGAGCCGCGACGCGCGTGTTTTTTGCGGCGCCTCGGGTCGCATGCTACGATGCCGGCACGACCGCATGGCGCGCCGCCGCAGGAAGAAGACTTCACCGAAATCGAAGAGCACCGTCGAGCCGACGCCGGGAGCCGCGCCACCGAGGCGGCTCGCGCTCGTCGGCGGGCTCGTGCTCCTTCTGAGCGCCGCGGTTCTCCTTCGCTTCCTCTTCCTGCCCCGGGCCCTCGAGCCGCGTCCGTTGAACGTGGTCCTGGTCACCGTCGACACGCTCCGCGCCGACAAGCTCGGAAGCTACGGGGGACGAAGCGTCGAGACTCCGAATCTCGACCGGCTGGCGGAGGCGTCCGTGCTCTTCGAGAACGCGGCGACGGCCGCCCCCATCACCCTTCCGGCCCATGCTTCGATCCTGACCGGCGCCTACCCGCTCTACCACGGCGTCCACGACAACGGCAGAAACGCGCTCCCTCCGGAGCGGACGACCCTCGCCGAGGTGCTGAAACCACGGGGGTACGCGACCGGGGCCTTCGTCGGCGCGTTCGTCCTCGACTCCCGGTTCGGCCTCGATCAGGGATTCGATCGCTACTTCGACGACTTCGACCAGGAGGGGGGCTCCTCCGAGAGACGCGGCGCCGATGTCCTCGCGCCCGCGCTCGCGTGGATGGATTCCGTGCGGGAGCGGCGATTCTTCGCGTGGATCCACCTCTTCGATCCCCACGTGCCCTACGACCCGCCTCCCGATCTCCGCCGCTCGGGCGATTCCGAGGACCTCTACGACGGCGAGGTCGCCTACGTGGACCGCCTGGTGGGAGAGCTGACGGACTGGATCCGGGAGAAGGGCCTCGAGAACGACACGCTCGTCGCCTTCACCTCCGATCACGGAGAGAGCCTGGGAGAGCACGGCGAGCTCACGCACGGATACTTCCTCTACGACGCCACCATGCGGGTGCCGCTCCTCGTTCGCGCGCCCCAAGGGTCGCTCGCGGGCGGCCGCGTATCCGCGCAAGTCAGGACCATCGACTTGATGCCCACGGTGCTCGACCTCCTGGGATTCGAGATCCCGACGGAGGCGCAGGGCGAGAGCCTCGTGCCCCTCATGACCGGGCGCTCCGGTTCCCTGGATCTCGCCGCCTACGGGGAGTCGGTCTTTCCCGCTCACTACGGATGGAGCCCCCTCGCGTCGCTTCGCACGCGGGAGAATCTCTTCGTCGAAGCCCCCAGGCCGGAGCTCTACGACGTCCGCGAGGATCCCCGGGCGCTGAAGAACCTCGCCCAGGAGCGCGCGGGAACCGTGGGGGAGCTTCGGGCACGTCTCGAGGAGATCCGCGCGCAGAGTCGCGGAGGAGAAGCGGTCGCCGCCCCCTTGGACGAGGCGGCCCGAGCCCGGCTCACCGCCCTCGGCTATCTGGGAGCCTCGCCCCGACCGGCGGAAGAGGACGGTGGCGCTCTCGCCGACCCCAAGGACAAGATCGCCCTTTTCAACCGCATCCGGGAAGCATCCGGCGACTTCGAGGCCGGAAGGATCGAGGACGCGGTCGCGAAGCTGGAGCTCGTCGTCGCCGAGGATCCCGAGATCGTGGAGGCCTACAACATGCT
>DAISKN010000141.1:0-12137 GCA_036820975.1 Acidobacteriota bacterium
CCAACTCCATCGTCCACCTCTCGAAAGCCGTCGCGGCCATCGCCGACTGGAGTCCCCCCATCCGGCTCAACGAGACCACGAGCATGTACTTCGAGAGGCTCGCTTCGATCTCCTCGCCGGAAGACGCCGCGCGCTATCGAAGCGTTCTCGATCCCGCGACCGCGAAGGCGGCCGACGAATATTTCCTCGAGCGCGAGCCGCGCCACTCGTCCATGCTCCGCACCTCCGTCTCACCCAACATCTTTCAGGGCGGCTACCGCGTGAACGTGATCCCTTCGGAATCGAAGGTGACCCTCGACATCCGGGCGCTTCCCGACGAGAACATGCAGACATTCCTCGACGAGATCCGGAAAGTGGTGAACGACCTGACGGTCGAGGTGAAGTTCGCCGAGCGCGACGTTCGGCCGGGAAGCCGCGAACAGCGGCTCGACTCGGAGGCGTTTCTCGCCATCGAGGCCGGTGTCAAGAAGCACTACGACGCGCCGACCCTCCCCACGATGTCGACGGGAGCCACGGACATGGCCTACCTCCGGGGCAAGGGGATCCAGTGCTACGGCATCGGTCCCGCGCTCGACGTCGAGGACGGACCCAAGGGCTTCGGCGCCCACAGCGACCAGGAGCGGATCCTCGAGAGCGAGCTCCACCGGTTCGTGCGGTTCCATTGGGACGTGGTTCTGGACATGGCGCGAGCGGAGTAGGGAGGCTCTCTCAGCCCTCGGGTCTTCGATAGACCACCTTACCACCCAGCACGGTCATCACCACCTCGGTGTCCCGGATCTCCACCTCGGGAATCGTGAGGATGTCCTTCGAGAGCACCGTCAGGTCGGCGAGCTTTCCCACTGAGATCGAGCCTTTGATTTCCTCCTCGAACGCGGCGTACGCGGGGTGCAGGGTGTACATCTTCAGAGCGTCCATCCGGTTGACCTTCTGATCTCCGTACCAGCCGCCTTCGGGCTTTCCCAGAGCATCCTGCCGGGTGACGGCGGCGTGGATGCCCCAGAGCGGATTGTTGTAGGCGACGGGAAACGAAGGTGTGTCCGAGCCGGCCGCGACCCGCGCTCCCGACGAGAGCAGGCTCTGCCAGACGTAGCCGCACTTGATTCTCTCCGGGCCGACTCTCGTTTCTGCGAACCCCATGTCCATCGTGGCGTGAATCGGCTGCATCGAGGCGATCACCGAGAGGCTCGCGAAGCGAGGGATGTCGGAAGGCGAAAGGATCTGGGCATGCTCGATCCGCACCCGGAGATCCTTCCCCGGAAGCTCCTTCTGCGCCCGCTCGACCGCGTTCAGGGTGTTTCGGTTGCCGCGGTCTCCGATCGCGTGGATCGCCACCTGATAGCCCTTGCTTCCGGCCTTCTGGATGAGCCGGGTGAGCTCGTCCTCCGAGTTCTGAATCAGCCCCGTCGCCTCGGAGTCGTCGCTGTAGGGCTCGAGCAGCGCCGCGCCTCGCGCCCCCAGAGCTCCGTCGGCGTAGGCCTTGAAGCAGCGAATCGTGAGGCGGTGATCGCCGAGGCCGATCTCGGGCGGATGCTTGAGGTAGGAGTCCAGGACCGCGCCCGCGTCCGGCACGTCGAGCATCACGTAGAGCCGGAAAGGAAAGGCGTCTTCGGCGAGAAGCTCTTTGAAGATCCCGACCGTCTCGGCGTCCGAGCCGGCGTCGTGCATGCCCGTCAAGCCGAAGCGGAGGGCGGTCTCGATGCTCCGGCGAATGTCTTCCTTGCGGCTCTCCCGGGTTACGGGAGGAAGGTGGCGCGAGACGAGGTCGAGCGCCTCCTCGAGGAGGATCCCCGTCGGCTCTCCCGTGTCCGCGCGCTTCAGGATCTTCCCTCCGGGCGGGTCGGGGGTGTCCCTGGTAATGCCGGCGAGCTCGAGCGCTTTCGCGTTCACCCAGGCCGCGTGGCTCGCCATCCCCACGAGGTAGACGGGATTGTCGGGAGAGATGCGGCTGAGCTCCTCCTCGCCCGGATAATCGCTCCCGTTCCAGGTCACGGTGTGCCACCCCTGCCCGACGAGCCACTCCCCCGGCGGGATCTTCTCGAGCTCGCGCTTCACGATCTCGAGGGCTTCCGCGGCGCTCCTCGTCTCGTCGAGAAAGACCTGCTGGACTCTCTTCCCGATATCCGGAAAATGCTCGTGGGCGTCGATGAGCCCGGGCACGACGGTTGCCCCTTCGAGGTCGATGACCTCGGTGTCCTCTCCACGGTATCTCGCGATCTCTTCGCGGCTTCCGACGGCGAGGAGGCGCTCGCCGCGAACGGCGAGGGCTTCCGCCCGAGGAGTCTCCGGATCGAGGGTGATGAAATTCCCGTTCTCGAAGATGACCTCCGCGGCCTCCTCCACGCTCGGCGGCGATGCGCAGGCGGCGATGAGACAGCAAGCTATGCTCGAGAGAATTCGCACGACACGCCTCCTTCTCGAATGCCGGCGTCATTCTATGCGAGGCCGCGCGTCGCACGTACACGGCCGCTCGCGTGCTAGACTCCCCGGCCAGTGACCGGCGCCGCCGAGCTCCCGCGAAAACTCTCGGTCGTCGATTCCGCCGCCATCGTCGTGGGCACGGTGATCGGCTCCGCCGTGTTCATCGTCCCCAACTCCGTCGCCCAGAATCTGCAGACCGTCCCCACGTTTCTCGGGGTCTGGGTGTTCACCGGGCTCCTGAGCTTCTTCGGAGCCCTCGCCTATGCCGAGCTAGGGGCGATGATGCCTTCGACCGGCGGCCAGTACGTCTACCTCCGCGAGGCCTACGGACCGCTTCCCGCGTTTCTCTGCGGCTGGGCGTTTTTTCTCGTGATTCAGTCGGGCTCGATCGCCACCCTGGCCGCGGGGTTCTCGATCTATCTCTCGTACTTCGTGCCTCTTCCGACCGTGGGAGCGAGGCTCGTTTCCGTAGCCTTGATTCTGGCGCTCACCTTCGTCAACTACCGGGGCGTCCGCCAGGGAGCCCTGGTGCAGAAAACGTTCACCGTGCTCAAGCTCGCCGGCATCGCCATTCTGGTGGCGAGCGCTCTCTTCGCCACTCGCGAATCGGCTCCCGCCGCGGCGGCGCCGGCCCCGTTCGCCTTTCGCCATTTCGGCATCGCGATGATCGCCTGCCTCTGGGCCTACGAGGGCTGGTACTGCATCAGCTTCGTCGCCGGCGAGGTCAGGAATCCGCAAAGGAACATACCTCTTGCGCTCGGGCTGGGGGTCGCCACCATCATGGCGATCTACCTCAGCGCGAACCTGGCCTACTTGAAGATGCTTCCTCTCCCGGAGATCGCCGAGACGCCCCGCGTCGCCGCGACCGTCGCCGAGCGGACGCTCGGAGCTCTAGGCGCTTCTTTCGTCTCGCTGACGATCCTCCTCTCCATCATCGGCTCCACGAACGGGACAATCCTCACCGCCGCGCGGGTGTACTTCGCGCAGGCGCGCGACGGGCTGTTCTTCTCCCGGGTCGCCGAGATCCACCCTCGATTCGAGACCCCGGGATTCTCGCTCCTGTTCCAGGGTGTCTGGGCTTCGATACTCGCGGCCTCCGGCTCCTATGACAAGCTCTTCTCTTACGTCATCTTCGCCGCCTGGATCTTCTACGGGATGACGGTCGCGGGCGTTCTCATCCTCCGGCGGAAGCAGCCGGATCGAGAGCGGCCTTACCGGATGTGGGGCTACCCCGTGACCCCGATCCTCTTCGCCGGAGTGTCGTTCTGGTTCGTCGGCAATACGATGATGACGACCCCCGGGCCGTCTCTCGTCGGGCTCGCCATCATCGCGACCGGGATCCCGGTCTACTTCCACTGGAGCCGGGGACGGGTCACGAGCGCTCGAGCGTAGCGGGTCTCCGCCAGCGGGGAAGGAGCGCGGCGAATCCGACGAAGATCGCCGTCCCCGCGATCATCTTGATTTCGTAGTGCAGGGGCGATTCGACCGAGGCGGGAGGAACGAACGCCGTGGCGAGCGCGACCAGCGTGGCCGCGAGGCCGGCTGCACCGGCGAGTCGCAGCACGAGCGGATTGCGATAGTGCCCTCCAGGCTGTCCCGCGACCCGGATGAGGCCCAGGTAAAGGTAGACGAAGGGAATGAGCTGTAGGACCACCGCGAGCTCGAGGAGCGTCAGGTAGGCGTCGCGCACGCCGGCGCCGATGAAGCTCATGGCGATGAAGACCGACGAGGCGGCGGCGTGGGTAATGAGCGCCACGTACGGCGTTCGCCATTTCGGGTGGATGCGGCCGAGCGCTTCGGGAAGATAGTGATCGAGGCCGGCGACGAACGGGATGCGCGCCGAGCCCGACAGCCATGCCGACGTCGCTCCGGAGATCGAGAGGGTCAGGATGAACGCGAGGGGCGCGATGAGGAGCGCGACTCCCGCGAGCGAGCCCAGCCGCTCGAACGCCTGGAGGATGCCCTGGACGACGCTCAGCTCCCCCGGCGGGAGAGCGGCGAGGAGCGACAGATTCGCCGCCAGATACAGGAAGCCGCAGGCGAGCCCACCCAGGAGAGCGGCGCGAGGAATGTTCCGCCGCGGATTCTTGACTTCGTCGCCCATGACCGAGGCGAGCTCGAGCCCGACGAGGCCGAAACAAATGACGCTGAAGGCGGAGACCGTTCGCCATTCTCCCAGGGTGGGTAAGAGTCCGGAAACGCCGGGCAGCGAATGAAGGCCCTGCCCCCCCGATCGGGTGAAAGCGGCGGCCGCGACTCCAAGGAGCACGAAGGTGGCAACCATGGCGCCGATGGCGCCGATGTTGTTCACCCACTTCCCCACCCCGAGGCCGAAAACGTTGAGCGCGGTGAAGCCCCAGAGGAGCGCCATCGAGAGCGCGAATACGAACATTCGATTGTCTGCGAGCGGTATCGCCGCCGGCCCGCCCATGTAGACGGCGATCCCTACGAGGTAGAGAAGGAGCGTCGGAATATAGAAGATGTTGTTGGTCCAGTAGCACCAGCCGCTCACGAAGCCGTGGGTATCGCCGAAGAGCTTCCTCGTCCAGACGTAGATCCCGCCCTCCTGGGGATAACGGGTGGCGAACTCCGAAACCGCGATCCCTTGAGGAAGAAAGAAGAGGAGGAGGGCCACGAGCCAGAGCGTGATCGAAGGAAACCCACCGGCCGCCGTCACCGGGACCAGGTTCAGGTTCACGATGGCGACGATATTCAGGAGGATGAGATCCCACAGGCCGAGGGAGCGAGGAAGCTCGGGATGCGCCGCCTCGCCGCGTTCGTTGGCGGCGTCCATCGCGGCGGATTCTATACGGCGCCCTACCCCCCGGCAACGATTCCCCGCTATCGACGCCGGCGCCCGGCGCCTGAATGTCTGATAATCAGGCGTAAATGGGAGAGTCGGCCAAGGTCGGTAAAGGAAACCGGGATTGAAGGACGGCGCTCCTCTCCAGGGACTCGAGCGTCGCCAGGCCTCCGATCTCGAGCGACTCGTCCGCGCCCACCGTGATCTCTCGGCCCCCTTCGAGGGCCCGGAGACCCACGAGCACTTTCGGCTCGAACTGCCGCCGCTTCATGTTGGGATAGAGGTCGGTGCCGCCCGAGACCGCCATCGCTTCTTCGCGCCCATTATCGGCGAGCATCTTCGCCGCCTCGCTCGCGGACCTCGGCTTGAGGTAGCGGAACGGAGGAAGCCGCATCATAGGGGAGCGACCTCGATGGGCTGAGGGAACTCGTACTCGGGCACCGTCGGCTTCGAGAGCCTACCCTCGAGAGCGAGGAGGATCTTGTCCGGAGTTACGGGGGTCTCATCGATCCGCACTCCCAGGGCGTCGTAGACGGCGTTCGCGAGGGCCGGGATCACCGGCAGGAGCGGCCCCTGCCCGCATTCCTTCGCGCCGTAAGGGCCCTCGGGATCGAGAGTCTCGACCAGAATCGATTCGACCGGGGGCATCTCGAGAAACGTCGGGCTCTTGTAGTCGAGAAGCGACGGGATCTTGTGGAGCCCCCGGCGGAAGACCCTGCTCCTCGTAGAGAACTTCGCCGAGCCCCATGTAGACGCTCCCTCGATCTGGCCGATGGCGAGGAGCGGATTGATCGGCTTCCCGACGTCGTGGGCGATCCAGATCTTCTCGACCCCCACGATGCCCGTCTCCTCGTCGACCGTAAGCTCCAGAGCGCAGGCCGAGTAGCTGTTCTTTGTCCTTTTGACAGTTTCATTCTCATCATTAGATACTTTCCGGTGCGGTACGGAGGCAAGGACGACGGGGGAACCTGGCCTCCTCCACGCCGGTCGAAGATTATTCCTAGAAACACTCGCTGATAGAGGGGGGGGGCTCCGGATGAAGGGGATCGATGCACTGAAAGGACTTCTCGATGGCCAACGCAAACGAACGCCCACGGGGGAGCGACGACTCGGCTGGCGCGTACCCATGCGTATGTCCGTCCAAATCACGACGCTCGATGGCCTCACGTGGGCCGGGCGCGTTTGCGACGTGAACAAACGTGGACTGGCGATCGAGCCGAACCAGGGGATTGCGAAGAGCGAGCACCTCACCGCCGCCTTTCCGGCGTATGAGGGCGTGTGGCCGAAGTTCGAGTTGAAAGTGGTCGTGAGACGACTGGTCGCCGACCCGCTAACTAAGCGCAATGTCGCGCTCGGGGTGGAGATCGACCGTCAGCGAACCTCCCGGGAGGCAGCGCAGGCGTTCGGCAAGATGGTGCTGTACTTTTTGAGAGATCGAACGTTGCTAAAGGAGCAAAACGAGGGCCGCCACGTGGCACGGTGTATGTCGTGTGACTGGATCGCGATGGAGGAGACGTCGGAGCCGCGGTGCCCGATATGTAAGTCTCGATTGATCCCGCACGAGAGTGAACCGACGCGTCAGCAATAGCCCGTCGACGTCGACGAGTCTCGCCCGGCTCACTCCCTTTGGCCGTCGGTCGTGACGAGCTCCGCCATGCCATGCTCTACGGGCTCCGTCGGCGGGCGGCTCTTTCGAGCGCGAGCTCGCGGACAAGGTGGGTACCCAGGCGTCCGTGATCACTACGACGGGCATTCAGTTACGATGCTACGTCGCATTGCTACCGCACTGGACCAACGGGTTGAGATCCGCTTCGTACCGGCCGGAAAGGAAGAAGTCGGAGCCTGACAAAATACACGAGCGAGTTTCACGTCGGAGACACCACCTTCTCCGAACAGCGCGCCGGGCAAGTCCCTATCGTTTGCACCCGAGCAGCTAGTTCCTGCTGTGCCGCGCCGCCGTTTCTTTCACCTGAGCCAACATCGCGTCCAGGCGGCGCCGGTCGTAGACCCGGCCATTGAACAGGACAGCCGATATTTTGGTCGTGTTGCGAATGTCGTCGAGTGGATTTTCGTCGAGAAGCTAGCGCTCGCAGGGCAAGTCTGTCCGATCACGGGACAGTTCATCTCGGGCTTCGACGCCTCCGGGAGTATCCTTTGTGCTGCTCCATTGAATTGCCTCGACGCTGACGGCGATGGATTCTCACCCGTGGGCAGCGTCTGTGGTGACGTGGACTGCGACGACACCAAGACCAACGTCTTTCCCGGAGCGACGGAAATTTGCGACGACATAGACAACGATTGTGACGGGTCGATCGATGAGGGCAACATATGCCCGCATCACGTCACGCTAGAGCCCGAGAAAGACAACACGATCTTCGCCGAGAGTGGTAGCAAGAGCAACGGCGCCGGAACGAAGCTCTTCGTTGGGCGGACGCAAGGATCAGGCTCCACCAGCTTTCGGCGAGCGCTGATTCAGTTTCCCCAGAGCGAAATCGAACAAATTCCATCGAACGCGACCCCCACGTCGGCGAGACTGATTCTGAACTTTACGCGAACGACCGACCTGTCGGGAAGAGTCGTGAGCGTCCATCGTATGACCAGCAGCTGGGGCGAAGCCGGGTCTATCGCCGTCCCGGGAACTGGGGGAGGCGAGGGCGCCGGCGGACCTGCGGACCCCGGCGACGCAACGTTCACGCACAGGTTTTCGACACGGACACCTGGAGCGTCGCCGGCGGCGATTTCGCCCCGGCGGCAACCTCCCGCCGAGAGACTATCTGGCTCTCCGCGCGCAAGCCGCGGCGCTCGGGCAAGAAATAGTATCTACGATTCCTCGCCAAATCTGAGCTCACGAAGGGCTCGCGCCACGTAGACCTTCGCCATCTTCTTGCGATAGGGGTTCGTGAGGTCGGTGTTGTCCAGGGGTTTTGCCGGCCTGTAGGCGAGAGCGGAAGCTTCCTCGATGAGATCGTCGGTGAGCTTTTTTCCCACGAGAAGGGCCTCGGCCTTCTCGGCCTCGACGGGCGCGGACTCGACGGCGGTGAGCACGATCCGCGCTTTCGCCACCGTGCCGTCCTTCGCGGTCGAGAGCGCCGCTGCCACTCCGAGAATGGGAAAGTCGATGCTGTCCCGGCGGCGAAGCTTGAGGTAAGTCGCGCGGGTTCCGTGCGACGCCGGAACGTGAATCGCCGTCAGGATCTCCTCGCGCTTCTTGGTCACGAAATCGATTCCGTCGGGCCGGTAGAGATCCTTCACCGGGATCCGTCGTGCGCCCGACGGGCCGACGAGGGTCACGGTGGCGTCGAGGGCGATGAGGACCGGCGCGGTGTCGGAGGAGCTCACCGCCCAGCAGCGCGGGCTCGAAGGCGCGACCCAGCAGATCGCGCCGTCCTTCTTCATGCAGAAGTCGATCGCCTTCCGCCAGTCGTAGGTCTGGTTGTAGTAGGTACAGCGGGTGTCGACGCAGAGATTTCCCCCGACGGTTCCCATGTGCCTCAAGATGGGCGAGCTCACGAGGCTCGCGGCCTTCGCGAGGGCGGGAAAACGGGATCGAAGAAGGGCGCTCCTCTCCAGGGACTGGAGCGTCGCCAAGCCTCCGATCTCGAGCGACTCGTCGGCGCCGATCGCGACCTCGCGACCTCCCTCGAGGGCCCTCAGACCCACGAGCACCTTCGGCTCGAACTGCCGCCTCTTCATGTTGGGATAGAGGTCGGTCCCACCCGAGACCGCCATTGCTTCTTCGCGCGCATGGTCGGCGAGCATCTTCGCCGCCTCGCCCGCGGACTTCGGTTTGAGGTAGCGGAACGGAGGAAGCCGCATCATAGGGGGGCGACCTCGATCGGCGGAGGAAACTCGTACGCGGGCATCGCCGGCTTGGGCAGTCTTCCCTCGAGAGCGAGAAGGATCTTGTCCGGAGTGACCGGGGTCTCGTCGATCCGGATACCCAGCGCATCCGCGACCGCGTTCGCGACCGCGGGGATCACCGGAAGCAGCGGCCCCTGCCCGCACTCCTTGGCGCCGTAGGGACCTTCGGAGTCGAGAGTCTCGACCAGAATCGACTCCACCTCCGGCATCTCGAGAAACGTCGGGCTCTTGTAGTCGAGAAGGGATGGGATCTTGTGGAGACCGCGGCGGAAGACCTGCTCCTCGTAGAGGACTTCGCCGAGCCCCATGTAGACGCTGCCCTCGATCTGGCCGATGGCCAGGAGAGGATTGATGGGCTTTCCGACGTCGTGGGCGATCCAGATCTTCTCGACGCGCACGATACCCGTTTCCTCGTCGACCGTAAGCTCGAGAGCGCAGGCCGAGTAGCTGTAGGTCGCGCTCGGGCCCACTCCCGAACCCTTGTACCGGGCGGCGGAGCGAGGGGGGGTGTAGCTTCCCGTCGAGCCCAGGGTTCCGTAGCGCGCTTCGGCGAGAATCACGGCGTCGGCGAAAGCCATCCCCATTTCGGGGTGCTCGCGGTCGAAGATGCGGCGATGGGCCATGCGAAGCCTGTCGGCGGGAACCTGAAGCTTTTGTGCGGCCTCGTCGAGAAGAAGGGGCTTCAACCGGCGCGCCGCCTGGATGGCCGCGTTTCCCGTCATGAGGGTGACGCGGCTCGAGTAGCTCCCGAGATCGACGGGAGTGAGATGAGTGTCGGCGGTGACCACGTGCACGTCCGCCACCTCGACCCCGAGCTCCTCCGCCACCACGTAGGCGAGGACCGAGTCCGACCCCTGGCCGATGTCGGTCGAGCCGCAGAAAGCGGTGACGCCGCCGCCGCGATCGAGCTTGAGCTGCACGCCGCTGTGAGGAAGGTTGTTCCAGTAGATGGGAAGGCCCGCGCCGGTGAGATAGCTCGAGGCGGCGAGACCGATGCCGCGCCCGAGGGGCAGGTTGCCGTGCTTCCTCCGGAAGTCCGACCGCTCTCCCACCCGCTCGAGGCACTCCTTCAAGCCCACGGTCCGGATCTCGAGGTGGTTCGCGGTCCTCGAGAACGGCTCGACGACGCGCTCCAGACGAAGGTCGAGCGGGCTCTTTCCGATCGCTTCCGCGATCTTGTCGAGGTGGCACTCGACGGCATAGCGGGGCTGCACCGTCCCGTGGCCGCGCTTCGGGCCGCAGGGGGGCTTGTTGGTGAAGACCCGAAGCCCCTCGAACTTGTAGCGAGGGACCTTGTAGGTCACCGTCTGGAGCGCCCCGGTGTAATAGAGGCTCGCGACTCCGTAGCTTCCGTAGGCTCCGCCGTCGAGAAACGATCGGAAGTGCATCGCGGTGATGGCGCCGTCCCTCTTGACGCCGGTCTTCACCCACATCGCCACGGGGTGCCGTCCGCGGTGGCAGTAGAAGACCTCCTCGCGGTTGAGGGTCACCTTCACCGGCCGGCGGGTCTTCATCGAGAGCTTGGCTACGACGATCTCGTGGTTGAACGGATCGCTCTTCCCGCCAAAGCCGCCGCCGTTGGGACAGGCGATGATGCGGATCTGGGACGGCGGCATCTCGAGAACCTTGGCCATCGCCCGGTGCACGTAATGGGGGGTCTGGGTCGAAGACCAGAGCGTGAGCTTTCCATCGGGTCCGTAGCTCGCGAGAGCGGAGTGCTGCTCGAGGGGCAGGTGGGTGTTCCCCTGGAAGAAGAACGTGTCCTCGCGAACGTGGTCGGCCTCGGCGAAGCCCTCGTCGACGTTTCCGAACTCTAGAGCCACCGCCTTCTGCACGTTACCCTGATAGCGTTCGTCTTCATGGATCGTGGGCGCGTCCGGCGCGAGCGCCTCCTCGATCGACATGACCGGGGGTAGAACTTCGTACTCGACGTCGATGAGCCGCAGCGCCCGCTCCGCGGTCTCCTCGTCGAGGGCCGCGACGGCAGCCACCGGATCGCCGACGAAGCGCACCTTGTCGAAGCAGAGGGCGTGCTCGTCCTGGGACACGGGGAGTATCCCGAATGGGATGGGAAGCTCGGTGCCGACGAGGGTCGCGGCGACTCCCGGCATCGCCTGAGCCTTCGAGACGTCGACGTTCACGATGCGGGCGTGAGGGTGCGGGCTTCTCAGGATCTTGCAGAAGAGCATCCGGGGAAGCGCGAGGTCGTCGGCGAAGAGCGTCTCCCCGCTCACTTTCGCCATGGCGTCGACCTTCTGGTTGGGCTTGCCGATGATGGTGAGCGGCTCCGCCTCGCGGGCGGTCGTCTTCTCTCCCGGCTCGACGTCGATCTTGGTGGACATGACTAGAGGGAGATGGGACTCCCGACTTCGCCGCGAGCCGCCCTTTCGATCGCTTGGAGGATCTGAAGGTAGCCGGTGCAGCGGCAGAGGTTTCCCGCGAGCGCCTGCTGGATCTCTTCGCGTTCGGGACGCGGGTTTCGATCCAGGAGAGCCTTCGCCGCGAGGAGAATTCCCGGGGTGCAGTACCCGCACTGGGCGGCGCCGATCTCGGCGAAAGCGACCTGCAGAGGATGCGCCTGGCCGCCCTGGGTCAGCCCCTCGACGGTGAGGATCTCCGTCTCCTGGAGCTCGATGGGAAGAGCGAGACAGGAGAGCACGGGCTCGCCGTCCACGAGCACGGTGCAGGTGCCGCATTCTCCGAGCTCGCAGCCGTGCTTGGTTCCGGTGAGCCTCAGGTCTTCTCTCAGGACCTCGAGCAGCGTCTTGTGCGCGGGGACGGCGATCTCTTTGAATTCCCCGTTTACGCGCAGCCGCAGCAAGATGTTTTCGCCCACGTCCGGATACTCTACCACCCGCGCCGAAACGGGCGCTACGTGCGCTACGATGATGGAATGACCCGCGTTCTCCTGCTCTCGGCGTCGTTCGCTTGCCAGAGCCCGGCGACTCTCGAGCAGACCGACCTGAATCAGCTCGAGATTCGCATGGCGGATCTGGTTAACGTGGAGCGCGATGCCCGGGGACTCGCGCCGCTCGCGTTCTCCCCCGCTCTCGCC
>DAISKN010000142.1:0-12118 GCA_036820975.1 Acidobacteriota bacterium
CCCGGGCGAGCGCTGACACTCCCAGCAGAGACCAGAGCGCGAGGCCCAGGAGCCGACCGCGATTCCGCGGACGCGCCTTCAGGGCCTTCATCGTCTCCGACTCGCCGAAGGCCACGTGGCGCTCTTCCTGCTTCGTCGCCCGGCGGAGTATGGCGCGGATCTCATCGTGCTCCACCGTGTCGATGAGACCGTAGAGAACCGTGAGCACGTAGCCTTCGCCGAGCGCCATTTCGAGACAGACGTGCTCGGCCCAGTCATCGCCCATCATCCCGGAGGAGAGAAAGCGCACTGCGCGGTGAGCCGGGACGGGGGCTCCGCCGAGATGGCGCAGGATGTCTCGAAAGCGGTCCACGTGCGAGAGCTCCTCGACTGCCTGCCGGGCGAGGAAGTTCGCGGCATCGAGGGTAGGCGCGCGGTAGAGCCAGTGCCCCACCTGGATTCCCGTGACTTCTCCATACAGAAACTGGCTGAAGACCCAGACCAGCAGCTCGCGGTCGCGCTCGACGTCGAAGCGGGCCCCCCCGAAATCGAACGTCATCTCTTCGCGGCTGAGTAGCATTCCAGAATCGCTTTCCTTCGATGCGATGAGCTCGCGCCTGTGAAGGGACCCCGCGCAAACAGAGCCCCGACGCTTTCGCGACTAACCTCGGCTGGTCACCGCTTCTTGCCCGCCTCCGCAGGTTGGGGCCGGTGACTCCCGTCGCCAATCGCTGGAATCAGGAGCCGCGGGCGACGGTTCGTTTCCGGAGAGGGGCGCCTAGCCGCCTTTCCAGAGCTCCTAGACCCTGATTCTCTTGAAGGCGGGGCCCGGCGTCAAGTACCATCCGGCTCCTCGAAAGGGGGTGCCGTGGCCGACCTAAAAGGCGCTGTGATCGAGTTTCCCGCGAACGGCCGGAAGACGCGAGGTTATCTCTCGAAGCCGGAGAGCGGATCCGGTCCGGGAGTCCTCGTGATTCAGGAGTGGTGGGGCCTCGTCGAGCACATCAAGAGGGTCGCTGACCGCATCGCGGCTTCGGGATACGTGGCGCTCGCGCCCGACCTGTATCACGGGGAAGCCACCCAGTCCCCCGACGACGCGGGAAAACTCATGATGGCGCTCGAAATCGAGGAGACGGAGAAGGACCTTCGGGGAGCCTCTACCTATCTCCTCTCGCAGTCCACCGGGAAGAAGCTCGGCGCAGTCGGGTTTTGCATGGGCGGGCAGCTCGCGCTCTACGCCGCGAGCAAGAACGAGGCAATCCGCGCCTGCGTCGACTTCTATGGAATCCACCCGAACGTCAAGCCCGACTACCGGAAGATCAAGGCCGCGGTTCTGGGGCTCTTCGCGGAGAAGGACGCCTACGTCACGCCCCAGGTGGCTCGGAAGCTGGAAGCGGACCTGAAGGCGGCTGGAGTCGAGACCGACTTCACCATCTACCCCGGCTGCGACCACGCGTTTTTCAACGACACGCGAAAAGAAGTCCACGACGTCGCCGCCGCGGCGGACGCGTGGCGCCGGTTGCAGTCGTTCCTCGAGAAGCATCTGTAGCAGGTTGCGGAAAAATGCATCTGCAACCTGCGCGAGCGGAGCGTTCGCCTTCGCGCGAAGCGCTTCGGCGAAACCGCGCCGTAGCCCGAAGGGCGGAGGCGGGAGCCCGGCCCGAATGGGCCGTGGACACCGTCGGGCCGCGGGGGTGGGGCCCCGCGGCACTGGTGCACTAACGTGGCGCACGACGATTGGCCGCGGGTCGCGGTCGTCGGTGCCGGCGGCGTCGGATGCTATTTCGGGGGAATGCTCGCCCTCGCTGGAGCGCCGGTCACGTTCGTCGGCCGGGGGCGACAGGTGGAGGCGCTCCGGGCGAAGGGTCTCACCCTCGATAGCGTTCGCTTCACCCGCACCCTCCCCGTCAGCGCTTCAGCCGACATGAGCTCGGCGGCGGACGCGGGAGTCGTTCTTCTCTGCGTGAAAACGACCGACACCGAAGAGGCCGCCAAGTCTCTCGCCCCGCACCTCTCGGAGGGAGCCCTCGTGGTGAGCCTTCAGAACGGCGTCGACAACGTCACGCGCATCCGCGCCGCCGCCGGAATCGACGCCATCCCCGCGGTCGTCTACGTAGGGGCGGAGGTTACCGAGCCGGGCCGGGTGAAGCACACCGCGCGAGGAGACCTGGTCCTCGGCGACGTCCCCGAGCTCGCGAAGCTCTTCGAGCGCGCCGGGATTCCCGTCCGGCTCTCGAACAACGTCGAGGGGGACCTCTGGATGAAGCTGATCCAGAACTGCGCCTATAACGCCCTCTCCGCCGTCGGGCGTGCGCCCTACGGCCGTCTCGTGCGGAACCCCTGGACCCGCGCGCTGGCGCGCGAAGTGGTCGAGGAGGTCGTCGCCGTGGGCACGGCGCGGGGGGTGCGCTTTCCCGACGTCGATCTGGTCGCGGCCACGTGGAAGCTTGCCGAGGGAATGGAGCACACCATCTCCTCGACGGCGCAGGACATCGCGCGCGGCAAGCATACCGAGATCGATTCCCTCAACGGCTACGTCGCCCGTCTCGGAGAGGAGCTCGGCGTTCCGACTCCGGTCAATCGAACCCTTCACGCTCTGGTGAAGCTCCTCGAGCCCGATCTCCCTTAGCGATCTTCCCCACGTTCTGGATCCGACGGGCGAGGGCGAGGAGCAATCGCGTTTCTCGCGGAGTCAACCCCGCTCTTCCGAAGAGCTCCCGCCATTCGACGAACCGGGACTCGGGATGGTCCACGGGAAGAAATCCGATTTCGAGGAGCGCCTCCCGAAACGCGCCGAGGGCGAGGTCGGCCTCCCCCGCGGTGGCTCGCTCGGGGGCCTTCTCCAGCGGCTCTCCCGAGGCGACGTAGATCTCATAGGCGGCAACCATCACCGCCTGGGCGAGGTTGAGCGAGGGCTGACTCGGGTGCGAAGGAATCCGCACCCTTCTCTGGCAGAGGCCCAGCTCTTCCTCGGTAAGACCCCGGGACTCGCAGCCGAATACGATCGCCGCCTCGGCGTTCGCGTCGAGAGCCGCGATCTCGGCCGCCATCTGCCGCGGAGTGATGGGCTCGACTTTCTTTCCTTCACGGCCGGCGAAGCCCGCGACGTAGACCGCGCCCGCCCGTGCCGATTCCAGGCTCTCGAAGACCCGCACCTGCTCGAGCACGTCCTCCGAGCGCCAGGCCATGCGCCAGGCCTCGACGGTGCGGAAATCGCAGGGCTCAACGAGGTCGAGCCCGGCAAGCCCGGTGTTGGTTATGACCCGGGCGACGGCGCCGACGTTCGAAGCGCTCTCGGGGCGGTTGAGAACGACGCTCACGCGGGCCATGATTCATTCTAGCCAGCGAATGGACCGCACGAAGTATGGTCGATGAAGGCGACTATCTCAACGTCATTGGCGAAAGCACCGCTTTCTCGCTCCCTCGCCGGAAATGGCGCGAGCTTCTGTTCATCGGCGCTCTGGTTCCCTCGGGAGAATTCTTCGTCCGCAATCCCGAAAGGCCCCTTCCGCCTTTCCGCGAACCCGATCTTTTTCCCGTAGGAGTCCGCTTTCGCGTCTCGCGCGAGCCTGGAGACCGGGTTCGTGTCGAGAGAGTGGATTAGGCGCTCCGAATCGCCTCGGCCAGGGAAGCAAGCGGCACGCGGCGCTCGGTCCCTTCGCGAAGATCCTTCAAGTTCGCGGACTCCTCGCTCCACTCGTCCGGCCCGATGATGACCGCGAATCGGGCTCCGTCGCGGCTCGCCGCCTTCAGGTCCTTGCCGACCCCCGCGGGGGTGAACGGCGCTTCGGCCGAGAGCCCGGCGCGCCGCAACATCGCGGTGACCTTTCGCGCGGCGGACGCGAGCTCCCGACCGACGGGAATGACCGCCACTCCGATTCGTGGTGGCGAAGCGGGGAGGAGGCCGCGGTCCTCGAGCATGAGGGATAGAACGACGTCCCCCATACCGAAGCCGAGCGCCTCGAGCTTCGGTCCGCCGAGAGATTGGATCAGATCGTCGTAGCGGCCGCCGCCGCAGATGGCGCGCTCCTTTCCCTTGCGGTCGTAGAGCTCGAAAACGATCCCGGTGTAGTAGGCGAGACCCCGCACGATCGAGAAGTCGACCTGCACGAAGTCGGAGAGCTCCACCTCGCTCAGGAGCTCCCGGAAGCGAGCGAGGCTCATCGCCGCCTCGAGGCTGTCGCCCGGCTTCAGCCGCCGGTCGCACCAATCGAGGAGGTCGACTTCTCCCGCGCAAAGGAGGGTGAGCTCAGAGACGCCCTTCGGGGAGACGCCGGCGTCCATCAGAAGCTGCTGGAAAGTGTCCCGGGGGACTTTTCGGAACTTGTCGATGGCGGAGTAAACGGCGGGCACGTTCTCCTCCCCGGCGTCGAGCTCCGAGAGCACTCCCTGGACCACCCGACGATCGTTGACCCGGGCGACGAAGTCCGTCTTGTCGAGGCCGAGCTCCCGCTGGATCTCGATGGCGACGGTGAGCAGCTCGGCGTCCGCCTCCACCTCGGGCGCCCCCACGATGTCCACGTTGAGCTGGAAGTGCTCGCGAAGCCGCCCCCGTTGATTGCGCTCGTAGCGGAAGAGCTGCGGAATCGAGAACCACTTGATCGGCTTCGGAAGTGTTACCGCCCGCGAGGCCATCATCCGGGCGAGCGTCGGAGTCATCTCCGGCCGGAGGGCGACGTCTCTATCCCCCTTGTCCTTGAAGTGGTAGAGCTGCTCGACGATCTCCTCTCCCGATTTGCGAGTATAGAGCTCGAGGGATTCGAGCGGAGGACCGTCGAACTCGGCGAAGCCGAAACGCTTCGCGACGCGCCGCCAGGCATCGAAGAGGTAGCTGCGGCGCGCCATCTCTTCCGGGTAGAAGTCCCGGAAGCCTTTCAGAGGTTGCATCGAGATACTCCGTTCAACATAGCGCTCCTCGATGAGTGCCGCGGGGCCCCACCCCCGCGGCCGTGAGCTGAAGGCTCCGCGCGGGGAGGACGGCCGGATCCCCGGGGCCTTCGGCCCCTTCCTCCCGGCCGGGCTCGCTCCGCTCGCGCAGGCTGCAGATGCATTCCTTCAGCCGCCTGCCTCAGCGAGCGCAAGTGAGGTGGCGTCCGCCGTCGATATTGACGGTGGCCCCCGTGATCCATCCCGCCTCGTCGGAGGCGAGGAAGGTGATGAGCGCCGCCAGATCCTCGGGCTGTCCCACGCGGCCCATGGGGTGGGTGGTTTTGCTGCGCTCGAGGAAGGCGTTGTACGCGTCCTCGTTCAATCCCGCCTGGCGATGGAGCTCGGTCACGACGACCCCCGGGTTGACGGCGTTCACCCGGACGCCCTTGGCCGCGAGCTCGAGGGCGGAGCACCGCGTGAGCTGATCGAGGGCGGATTTGCTCGAACAGTACGCGAGAACTCCGGGAAACGACCGCATGCCGTTCACGCTCGAGACGTTCACGACGTTCCCCTTGCGCGGGAGAAGATGGGGGAGCGTGAGCTGCATCAGGTGGAAGATCGAGACGACGTTCACGTCGAACATGCGCTGCCAGGCGTCGAGAGTCGTGTCCTCGATGGTGCCGAAGCCGATGATTCCCGCGGCGTTCACCAGCACGTCCAGCCCGCCGTAGTGAGATGCGGCGGAATCGACCAGCCGCTTCCGGTCGGCCTCGCTCGTCAGGTCGCAGGCGAACGCCTTCGCCTGACTGCCCCCGGCCTGGATGCGGGCCACGGTCTCGGAGAGACGGTCCTCCCGCCGCGCCGTGACCGCGACTTTCGCGCCTTCGCTCGCGAGCCTTTCGGCCGTGGCCCGTCCGATTCCGCTAGATGCCCCCGTAACCAGGGCAACCTTCCCTTCGAAACGTCTGTCCACCATTGATATCGCCTCCCGGGCCCTCGAAGCCTAACGCGTTCCGCGCCCGTGTCACAATACCCGCGTGCCCGAGCTTCCCGACGTCACCGTCTACATCGAGGCTCTCGAGAAACGCATCCGCGCGGCCCGTTTCGAAGGGCTCGAGCTCGGCAGCCCCTTCTTGCTCCGCTCCATCGATCCCCGGCCGGAAACGCTCGTCGGAAAAGTGGTCCGGGGCACGAAGCGCATTGGAAAGAGGATCGTGATCGAGCTCGACGAGGATCTCTTCCTCGTGATCCACCTCATGATCGCGGGAAGGCTCCACTGGAAGCCGGGAACGTCGAGGCCGAAATTGCCGGGGAAACGAGGTCTCGCGCGTTTCGATTTCTCGTCAGGAAGCCTCACCCTCACCGAGGCCGGCTCGAAGAGACGCGCGTCGCTCAACCTGGTGCGCGGCGAGTCCGACCTGGCCCGTCTCGACCGCGGTGGTCTCGAAGTCCTCGAATCCGACCTCGAGGGCTTCCGCCGCGCTCTCGCCCGCGAGAACCACACGCTGAAACGGTCCCTCACCGACCCTCGCCTCTTCAGCGGAATCGGAAACGCGTACTCCGACGAGATACTCCACCACGCCCGGCTCTCCCCCGTCACCTGGACCTCACGGCTCTCCGACGAGGAGACGGAACGGCTCTATCGCGCGACGCGGGAGACCTTGATCGAGTGGACCGAGGAGCTTCGTAGAGAAGCCGGCGACGACTTCCCGGAGAAGGTCACTGCCTTTCGTCCGAAGATGGCGGTCCACGGCCGGTACAAGCAACCCTGTCCCGTATGCGCCACTCCGGTCCAGCGGATCGCTTATGCCGAGAACGAGACGAATTACTGCCCGCGCTGCCAGACGGGAGGGAAGCTCCTCGCGGACCGCGCGCTCTCGCGCCTCCTGCGGGAAGACTGGCCGAAGAGCCTGGAAGAGCTCGAGGATCTGAAGGCCCAGAGAAGGGTCTAGTTCGACAGGTTCTGGGGGGAGGCGCGGTCGAGAACCGCGACCAGTCCCCGCGCGGCCGCGGGAATTCCCACCTTGCCTTTTCGCACGATGTCGGCGGCGCTGAGCTCCCGGCGGTAGAGGTTCTCGTTGCCGCCTCCGTCCGGGCGGAGCGTCGAGCCTTCGAGAGAGATGCCGGCGAAGAGGCCGCGGCTTCGCGAGTAAGTGAGGATCTCGGCGCGCATCGCGGCGTCGGTCGCGGCGCCCGCCGCTCGACCCTTGGGTCCGGCGGCGGCGGAAGCGTCGGCGCCGAGCTTGACCTTGCTGCGCAGAAGCGAGTCCGCTCCTTTGGGGTTCATCACCAGGAAAAGGAAGTCCGTGGCCTGACCCCCGAGCTGGAGTCCGATGTTCCCTCCCTCGAGGCGGTAGAGCGCCGGCGGCCCCCATGCTCCCTCGAAGTCCGCGCCGCTTCGGCAGACGAGCACCCCGCGGCCGTAGCTTCCGCCGATCCCGATGGCGATCTTCTTGACCGAGGGAAGAACCACGATGCACTCCGCCTTGTCGAGGAGCTCCTGAGGAATCCCGTCGGGGATGTCGAGGGTCTCCTTCACCACGGTAGCGGATTCTTCGAGTCGGTCTTCCTCTTTGTTCGCGACGAGGAGGGAAAGCAAGACCGAGGCTGCGAGCGCGGTCCCATTCATCGGAGCTTCTCCTGTCGAGGAGAACCGGCTCAGGCGCCGGCCTCCCGACCACCGGGGCGGCCCGGTTCGAGCTTCGCGAGCTCGCCGACGACGTACCCCATGACGCACATCGACCAGAAAGACGCCGGAAAGATTCCGATGCAGAACAAGAAGAAACCTAGCTGCGAGACGAGTCCCGCGAGAACGATTGCGAGGAGGCCGAGAGCATAGCGTGTCAGATGGGTTCGGATGAAATCGACGTTCGCCAGAACGTCGAACGCGGACACCACGCGGTCGGTCTGTACGAGGCGGACCATCGCCGCCGGGAGGTACAGGAGGAGGGAAAGACCGAGCACGAAAACCACGACGAATCCGCCGAAGAGCGCGGGGAGTCCGAGGAACATGAACTCCTCCGCCTCGCGGCCGAGGTAGACGCCGCCGGCGAGGGCAAGGAGCACGAGGATCCCGAGAAGCAGGAAGGGCAGTTTGTGGGCTAGCGACACCGCCATTCCCCGGAGTCCCTCGAGAAAGATCTCCTGGAAATCGTCCCACTCCGGAAGGCGCGGAATCCGATCCTCGCGGACGCGCCTGGCGAGCGAGACCGCGTAGCCGGTGACGAGAATCGCGCCGATCAGAAACGGGCTCAAGAAGGCGAAGAGCGTCCCCACCGCCAGCTTCGGGATCCAATCGGGGTCCTCGAAGAAAAACGTGAACGCGCGGGTGATATCGAAGGGAAGCGGGACAGGCAGTGCTTCCGTCGTCTCCGCCGCGGTATCCATTCGCCCTGTTACACTTATAGCAACAAACCGTCGTCGCGGCAACGAGATACGAGCGCCCTCAATGCGCTGTTGATCCGCACTGTCGCGGGGTCTAAAGTTAGGAGTTCTGATTCAGGAGCTCAAGAGACAATGACCGAATCGTCGCGAAATCCCTTCGACACGAAAGGCACGTTCTCCGCGGGGCGTGGCGAGAGCGCTACGGTGTTCCAGCTCGAGCGACTGGAGAAAGCCGGTCTCCCCTCGATCTCGAGGCTTCCTCTCAGTATCAAGATTCTTCTCGAAGCCGCCCTGCGCAACTGCGACGGCCGGATCACGACGGAAGCGGACGTCGAAGCGCTCGCGCGCTGGAACGCGAAGAAGCCGGGATCGAAGGAAGTGCCGTTCCTCCCGGCGCGGGTGATCCTTCAGGATTTCACCGGTGTTCCCGCTGTCGTGGACCTGGCGGCGATGCGGGGCACGATGGAACGGCTCGGAGGAGATCCCGCCCGCATCAACCCCGCGGTCCCGGTCGATCTGGTGATCGATCACTCGGTCCAGGTGGACGTCTTCGGGACGCCGCTCGCGCTCAAGCGCAACGCCGAGATCGAGTTCGAGAGGAACCGCGAGCGCTACGAGTTCCTGAGGTGGGGCCAGCAGGCGTTCGACAACTTCCGCGTGGTCCCCCCGGCGACGGGCATCGTCCATCAGGTCAACCTCGAGTACCTGGCGAAGGTGGTGATGCAGAAGGAGAGAGACGGCGAGGTGCTGCTCTTCCCCGATACCCTCGTCGGAACCGACTCTCACACCACGATGATCAACGGACTCGGAGTCCTCGGGTGGGGCGTCGGCGGTATCGAGGCGGAGGCGGCCATGCTCGGCCAGCCGTCCTACCTCATCATGCCCGAGGTGGTCGGGTTCAAGCTCCTGGGAAGCCTCCGCGAAGGCGTGACCGCGACCGACCTCGTCCTCACCGTGACCCAGGTGCTCCGGAAGAAAGGCGTCGTCGAGAAGTTCGTCGAGTTCTATGGACCGGGGCTCTCGCGGATGTCCCTCCCCGACCGCGCCACGGTCGCGAACATGGCCCCCGAGTACGGCGCCACCATGGGGTTCTTCCCCGTCGACGCCGAGACGCTTCGCTACCTGAGGCGGACCGGCCGGAGCGAGGCGGAGATCGATCGGGTCGAGGCGTACAACAAGCTCCAGGGGCTTTTCCGCACCGACGAGACGAAGGACCCCGAGTTCACCGATACCCTCGAGCTCGATCTCTCGACCGTCCAGCCGAGCCTCGCCGGCCCGAAGCGCCCGCAGGATCGAGTCGCTCTCTCGTCGATGAAGTCTCAGTTCCGCGAAGCGCTCCAGGCGCCGGTGAAGGAGCGGGGGTTCGGTCTCACGCAGGCGCAGCTCTCGAAGACCGCGACCACGAGCTTCAACGGCGGCGGCAAGCTCAACCTGGGCCACGGCGCGGTGGTGATCGCCGCCATCACCTCCTGCACCAACACCTCGAACCCATCGGTCATGGTGGGGGCCGGTCTCCTCGCGAAGAAGGCGGCCGAACGTGGTCTCAAGGTCCCGCCCTACGTGAAGACCTCGCTGGCCCCGGGCTCGAAGGTCGTGACCGAGTACCTGAAGGAAGCGGGAGTGCTCCCCTCACTCGCGGACCTCGGTTTCCACCTCGTGGGCTACGGCTGCACCACCTGCATCGGCAACAGCGGACCGCTTCCCGAGCCGGTGGCGAAGGCGGTCTCCGAGAACGACCTGGTCGCGGCCGCGGTGCTCTCCGGCAACCGCAACTTCGAGGGCCGCGTGCATCCGCTGGTGCGCGCGAACTACCTCGCCTCTCCGCCTCTCGTCGTGGCGTACGCGCTCGCGGGCACGGTCGACATCGATCTCACCACGGAGCCTTTGGGAAAGGACGCCGAGGGAAAAGCGGTGTATCTCCGGGACATCTGGCCCACGGATCGAGAAGTACGGGAATCGGTGGAGAAGGCGATCCGTCCCGAGATGTTCGCCAAGATGTACGGAAACGTCTGGAAGGGAAACGAGGAGTGGAACCGCATCCCGGTCTCCGGCGGAAAGCTCTACCGCTGGGAAGAATCCTCGACGTACATCCAG
This sequence comes from Acidobacteriota bacterium, assembly GCA_036820975.1. Taxonomy (GTDB): domain Bacteria; phylum Acidobacteriota; class Vicinamibacteria; order Marinacidobacterales; family SMYC01; genus DAISKN01. The sequence continues at coordinate 10,327 of DAISKN010000142.1, forward strand.
GAGCCGCCGTTTTTCACGAACCTCACCCGCGAGCTTCCCGAGATCTCGGACATCCGAGACGCCCGGGTTCTCGCGCTCCTCGGGGACAGCGTGACCACGGACCACATCTCGCCCGCGGGCGACATCGCCGAGGACTCCCCGGCGGGCCGCTACCTGAAAGAGCGCGGGGTCGAGAAGAAGGACTTCAACTCCTACGGATCCCGGCGGGGGAACGACCGGGTGATGCTGCGCGGGACCTTCGCCAACATCCGGATCAAGAACCAGATGGTTCCCGGGGTCGAGGGCGGAGTGACGATCCACATTCCGAGCGGCCAGCAAATGAGCATCTTCGACGCCGCCATGCTCTATAAGAAGGAGGGAACGCCCCTCGTGGTCATCGCCGGGAAAGAGTACGGGACGGGCTCCTCACGCGACTGGGCGGCGAAGGGAACGCTCCTTCTCGGAGTGCGCGCGGTCGTGGCCGAGAGCTACGAGCGCATCCACCGGGCGAACCTGGTAGGGATGGGAGTGCTTCCGCTCGAGTTCCTTCCGGGTGAGGGGGCCGCGAGCCTCGGCCTCACCGGCAAAGAGGTACTGGACATCGGAGGCCTCGAAGGGCTCGCACCGAGAACGAAGCTGAAAGTCACGGCGAAGCGGGAGGATGGATCCACGTTCACCTTCGACGTCGTCGCGCGTCTCGACTCTCCGATCGACGTCGAGTACTACAGGAACGGCGGAATCCTGCACACGGTTCTCAGAAGCCTGATCTGACCCGGCGCGCGTCGTGGATTCTTCCTGGAACGACCTTCGTTTCGCGGGAAGGACGATCGCGCGCACGCCCTTCGTGAGCGGCGTCGCCGTTCTGATTCTGGCTCTCGCTCTCGGAGCCGCCTCCAGCATCTTCAACGTGCTGTTTGGGCTTCTCCTTCGTCCGCTTCCGGTTACCGATCCCGACAGGCTCGTCCTGGTATACGAGACGTATTCCCACATCGAAGAGGCCTACGTCTCCTACCCCAACTTCCTCGCCTGGAAACGGCAAACCGGGGTATTCGATGGTCTGACGGCCTATACATCGCGCAGCTTCGACCTGGTGGAAGGCGGGGTCGCGGAAAGCATCGAGGCCGAGGTCGTGACCGCGAACTTCTTCGACCTCCTCGGCGTGCAGCCGGCGCTGGGCCGCGGCTTCCGCGAGCGGGAGTTTGGTCCCGTCTGCCTAGTGAGTCATCGCCTCTGGGAGCGCCTCTGGGGCTCGGATCCGGGGCTCGTGGGGCGGACGCTGAGGCTGGGTCAGCTCTACCCGACCGTCATCGGGATTCTGCCTCCCGGGTTCGAGCGTTGGTTGGGCGGAACCGATGTCTTCCTCGCTCTCGAGAGCGCCCCGTCGCTCTACGCGCCCCGAGAGCTGAGCGGCCGCGGCTATCACCTGTTCTCCGTCATAGGGAGATTGCGATCCGGCGTCTCCCTGGATACCGCGCAGGGTTCCATGGATCGTCTCGCTGGCCGAATCGCAGACGACGATCCCGAGGCCGAAAACGGCGTGGGACTGGTCCCCTTGAGAGAACACCTCGTCGATCCGAAGGCTCGCCTCGGGGTGTCGTTGTCGATGGCCGCCGTGGGTCTCGTCCTTGTGATCGCCTGCGCGAACGTCTCGAGCCTTCTCTTGTCGCTCGCGGCCGGACGGCAACGGGAGATCGCGATCCGGAGGGCGCTCGGCGCGAGCTCGTACCGTCTCTTCCGGCAGTCGACCTGCGAGGGACTCCTCCTGTCGCTCTCGGGAGGACTCCTCGCGCTCCTCGTCGCCTGGATGAGCACG
>DAISKN010000143.1:0-8595 GCA_036820975.1 Acidobacteriota bacterium
CTCGCGCCACGTCCTCCGCCTTCGAGGAGAACGCCCCGGAGATTCCTGGAAGCGAGACTCAACGCCGGCGCGAATCCGAAGACGATCGCCGTCAAAGACGAGAGCACGAGTGCGAAGGCGAGCACCGTCCAGTCGAAGTCGATCTCGACCGCGCGCGGGATCGCCCGCTGTGCCAGGAATCCGCGCGCTGCGGCCGCGAGCAGGAGCCCGAGGAAACCTCCCGCCATCGAGAGAATCCAGCTTTCCGTCAGAAGCTGGCGCACCAGTGCCGCTCGGCCCGCGCCCAGAGCCGACTGGATCGCGAGTGCCTTCTGGCGAACGACTCCCTGCGCCAGCTGCAGATTCGCGAGGTTGACGCAGACGATGAGAAGCACGGCCCCGACGGCGCCGTAGAGAACCAGCAGACTCTTTCGCGATCCGGCGACGATCGCCTCCTTTAGGTCGACGACGTAAGCACCCCGGCCGGTGTTGGATTCGGGGTCGTCCTGCGCGCGGCGCCGCGCGACGGCAACGAGCTCGGCGCGGCCCTCTTCGACCGAGCGGCCGTCGCGAAGCCGGCCCACGGCGCGGATGAATCGGCCGGACTGTGAAAGGTCCGCGCGGTCGAACTGGTAGAGCGTGTAGAGGACGGGCTCCCGATCGGGGTTGGGCTCGGGATGCGTGTAGTCCGCCGGAAGAACTCCAACGATCTCGCGAGGCTCCGCGTTGACCCGGATCGACTTACCCAGGACCGCGGGCGAGCCCCCGAGCCGGGACTGCCAGAACGAGTAGGCCACCACGACCGTGAGGGGTGCCCCCGGTCGATCGTCTTCGCCGGTGAAGACCCTCCCGAGCGCAGGCCGCACTCGCAGGGTTTCGAAGAAGCCCGCGGTCACCCTCGAGCCGGCGACGCGCTCGGGCTCCCGATCGCCGGTGACGGTGAAAAAATCCACCCAGCCGTGGGCGCCCATCGACTCGAATACCTGGGTCCGTTCGGCGAAGTCGTAGAATTCCCCGGGGGAGATGTTGCCCGGTTGGCCGCTCGCAAGCGTGAGTCCCCGGATCTTGACCAACCGGTCGGGCTCGAGGTATCGGAGGGGCTGGAGAAGAACGGCCTGAACCAGGCTGAAGATGGCGATGTTGGCGCCGATGCCTACGGTGAGGGTGGCGAGGACGAAGAACGTCCACCCCGGCCGCTTCGCGAAGCTTCTCAAGGCGAGACGCGCGTCTCGAAATCCCACGAGGTTTCTCCTTCCCCTCGCCGTCCCGTCGGGCAGCATTCGGCGCGTTTCGAGAGCGTCGCGGAACACGCCGAGCGTCCGGCCGACGAGCTTCGACGACGCCGCTCCCTCTTCCCGCAGGTGCCAGAGCTCGGAGAGCCACTCCTCTCGAAACCGCTCGCGGTAGAAGGCGGGAACGGCGATTCCCGCGACCCGGACGGCGATCCGCGCGAGAACCGGAGACCTCACCGGCTCGACTCGGGCTCGGCGACGGCGTCGTCGAAGACGCGGCGGTGATCGGAGAACCGCTCGAGCGCGACCGAAAGGAGCTTGCGGCCCTCCTCCGTGAGCTCGTAGTACCGGCGCCGGGGACGCCCGTCGCGCTGCGCCGTCCGCTCCCCTTCCCACCGGGAACGAACGAGCTTCTCGATCTCGAAGCGCCTCAGGATGGGATAGGCGGTGCCGCTCGCGAGCGTGGTGAAGTCCATGATCTCGAAGCCGTAGCGGAAGCCGCGGGCGAGAGCCTGGAGCACCAGGGCCTCGTTGTAGGTGACCCGCCGTTTTTTCATCGGGGCCAATCTATATGCATTTCTACATAGGGTCAAGCCCCGGGGAAGCGGAGCTCGGCCGGGAGGTCGAGGGTGAGGGCAGGTTAAGTTATGACCTCCCGGCCACGGGCTCCATCGGTCGACCATAGCAGGGCGCGTGCCACCCCGACGCGTTCGAGGAAACCCGCGATTTTGGAGGTTTTTCCTCGTTTCTTCGCACGAGCCTTGTCTCGAGCTGTCCAGACGCTGCTCACCGCCTATACAATGATTGGATATGAGCTCCGGGGATTTCACTCGAGAAGAACGGAGCTTCCTCGAGAACCTATCCCGTCTCGCGACCGCGAACCCGTTCCTTCCGGAGCGCATCGAGCTCGAGCGCGAGATCCTCAAGGACGACTTCGAGGAAGTGAGCCCGGTCTGGAGCAAGCGCTTCGATCGGCAGAACCCGAACGTGGTGAAGCTCGAAGCCCGCGCGGGCTCGATGGCGAAGTCGCTGCGGGCGCGACTCCCTTCCGGAGGCAGACTCCCGGCGAACGACGCGCGGCTCTACGAAGAGCTGGTTTTCTACATTCTCTACTACCGCTTCGAAGAGGACTTCGGACGCGCGATGGGAGAGACTCCCGTCCGGTTCTACGAAGCGTTCTGCCGCGAGGCCGTGCGGCTCCTCCCGCCGCCCGCGGTCTCCACGCGAATCGAGTCGGAGCTCCCGCACTGGTTCGCGTTCCTGTTTCAGATCCGCCGCGCCTCCCATCACATCTTCGACTTCATCGTGGGGAGCTCTTACCCCGCGGCACGGCTCCGGGCCGCGATCTGGCAATCGATCTTCACCCACGACCTGAGGCGCTACCGGCGAGCGCTCTTCGACCGGATGGGCGACATCTCTACTCTCGTGAACGGTCCTTCCGGCACGGGGAAAGAGCTGGTAGCGAGGGCCATCGGTTCTTCCCGGTACATCCCGTTCCAGCCGAAGACCGAACGGTTCGTCCTCGACGTCGCCGAGGCCTTCTACCCCATGAACCTCTCGGCGCTCGCGCCGACGCTCATCGAATCCGAGCTCTTCGGCCACCGCCGCGGGGCCTTCACCGGCGCCCTCGCGGACCGGAAGGGATTCTTCGCGATCTGCCCCTCGCTCGGCACCGTGTTCCTCGACGAGATCGGGGACCTGGACCCGGCGATCCAGGTGAAGCTCCTGCGGGTGCTGCAGACGCGCGAGTTCCAGTCCCTGGGCGAGACCAAGACCCAGAAATTCGAGGGCAAGATCGTGGCGGCGACCCACCGGGATCTGGCGGCGGAGATGCGAGCCGGCCGCTTCCGGGAGGATCTGTACTACCGGCTTTGCTCCGATCTCATCACCACTCCCTCGCTGCAAGAGCAGCTGAAGGACGCGCCCGACGACCTCGAGGAGCTGGTTCGCTTCATCGCCCGGCGCATCGTGGGTCCGGAGGAGTCCGATGCCGTCACCTCGGAGGTCCTCCATTGGATCCAGAGCCACCTCGGGTCGGACTACGGCTGGCCGGGCAACTTCCGCGAGCTCGAGCAATGCGTCCGAAACGTCCTCGTGCGCAGGGAGTATCGGCCCACGTCGAGGACGGCGGACTCGCCCTGGCTCGTGGACCTGCGCGAAGGGAGCCTCACCGCGGAAGAGCTCCTCGAGGCCTATTGCGCCCACGTCTACGAGCGCTCGGGGAATTTTCTCGAGACCGCGCGAAGACTGGGCCTCGACCGCCGCACGGTGAAGAGCAAGGTGCAGGCGTACCGCAAGCGAGCAACGAAAGGACGCTAGATCCTGGTGTGAGAAGGGGGATGGGGAGATAGGAGGAGATAAAGGAGAAACAAGAAGCGATCGAAACCCTTTTGATTTATCCCCCTATCCCCTCCCGTCTCCATATCCCCCCTCTCACATCGGCACCCGCGGGAGGAAGACCTCCGCGAGCATGCAGCGGACGCTCCCGCCGCCGAAGTCCTCGATCGTGGGAATCGGGCTGCGAACGAGCCGGGCCCGGCGTTCGAGCCTCCGAAGCTGGTCGCGGCTCAGCGAGGAGAACGCCCGCTCGGACATCGCGAGCAGGGGCTCGCCGCTCCCGTTCTCGAGCGCGAGCATGTTGGCGGCGAAAGCGTGCATCTGCTCCATCGTGATCTCGACCACCTCGCGACCGCCGCTCTCGAGAGACTCCACGATCGCCCGCCTCTCGGAGCCGTCCCGCACCGCCTCACCGCAGAAGACGGCGGCTCCGCTTCCGAGCGCCAGGGCGACGTTGGTGTGGTACACGGCGACCCCTTCGGCGTCGCAGGCGTGGAAGGAAACGATCCGGAGACCGAACCTCTCGCCATACTCGCGGAGGAGGCTCGGGGTGGTGCGCGGCGAGACCGAGGCATAGACGGTTCTCCCCGGCCGGTCGAAGACCATGCTGCCCGTCCCTTCGAGGAATCGGCCCTCGGCCTCGTGGCGGCTCAGGTCGATGACCTCGCTCAGCCGGAAGCCTTTCTCGACCGAGAGCCAATCGAGGATCTCTCTCCGCCGCTCCGGTCTCCGGTTCGGCGGCTCCATGGGATAGAGAACGGCGCGCCCGTCCTCGTGAAACGACACCCAGTTGTTGGGAAAAATCGCGTCGGGTGAAGGCGAGTCGACCCGGTCCCGAAATACCAGGACCTCGACCCCTTCGATCTCGAGCTTTTCGACCAGCGCCCGAAACTCACGAAGGGCCGAGGCTTGGAGCTCTTCGGGTTTCCTGCCCGTGGCGTCCCGCATGAAGGCGTTGGTCCGGGCCGAGTCGGGATTCCTGCCGAACGCCACGGGCTCGATCATCAGGACGGAAGTCGGCGACTGTCGCACAACTCCACGATAGCACCCGGATTCGAGACTAGGGCTTCTTCTTCCCTTCCTGTTCCAGCTCCGACTCGAGCTTTCGAAGCCGATCCTCTACCTCCTTCATCCGGTCCTGAATCTTGCCGAGGTCCATCTCGCGGAAACGCTTCAGCTTTTCCTGCCACTCCTCGCTCTCGAAACGGCCCTCGAGGTCGCGCATCGCTTCCTCGAAGGCGCGGAGGGCGTCCTCGTCGAGCTCGAGCCGGCCCCCGGGCGAGAAGAAGACGCCGTGCCCGCCTTCGAGGGGGAGCCCCGGAAACGGGGCGATTGCCGGAATCGCGGCTTCGAACCCCGCGAGGTCGACGACCGGCCGGTCGCGCTCCTCCACGGAAACCGAGGCGCTGAACCCCGCCTCGTCGCGAAGCCAATCGAGGCTGACGCTTTCACCGGCCTTCTTCTCCCGGACCTCGGCCGCGAGGACGTGAGGGCCCGCGATCGGTTTTCCGTCGACGGCGGTGAGAACGTCTCCCACCTCGATGCCCGCCGCGGCGGCCGGGCTCCCCTCGTCGACCCGGGCCACGAGGACTCCCGCGTCTTCGGGCGCCCCGAAGTGGAGCCGGAGCTCCGGCGTAAGGCCGAGCAGCTGGACCCCGATGTAACCCCGGCCCATGCTCTTCCAGACGAAGGTGCGCGTCTGGTCCGCAGGCTTGCCGCTCTGCGCCGAGGCCGTTCCCGCGAGCCCGACGGCCGCGAGGCCCGAAAGAACGATGCGAAACGCTGTCATTTCTCGAAGTCGCCTCATGGTTTCCTCTCTTCTATTCCCGAAGGCATATCCGAAGGCACGTGGAACGCTGGCTCGGCACGCGGCCTGTCCCCTTCCCTTCGCGCCAGCTCTCTCAGATCGAACACGAACTCCACATCGTCGGTGCCGCCGAGCGGAAGGACGGGCTCCAGCTCGCGCGTCAAGGTCCGGAGCTTCTCGAGCTCCGTCTGGAGCTCCCGGTACTCGTCGCGCAGTTCCCGGACGCGCGCCGCGGCCCTGGAGCGCTGGTACCGCTCCCGGAGGTAACCCTGGGAGAGGAAGACCCCCAGGAGCGCGGCCCCCACCCACGCGACAACGGCGCCGCGGCTTCGACGACCGCTCCGGGAGCGGGCGTCCACTTTCGCCAGAACGCTCCTGGTGAAATCGAAAGACGGCTCTTCGCGCGGCATTTCCCGGAGGAGCCGCGACAGGTCCTCGTCGTTCATTCGGCCCATGGCCGACCTCCATTCCAGTAGGGCTCGAGCAGCCGCCGCAGTCTCTCGCGCCCGCGATGGATGCGGGACTTCACCGTCCCCTCTCGGCAGCTCATCGCCCGCGCGATATCGGTGTAGGACCAGCCCTCCACGTCCCGCAGCACGAGCGGCGAGCGGTAGCGGAGGGGGAGCACCGAGAGGGCTTCCGACAGCCGGACGCGCAATTCGTCCTGAAGGCAGACCGTCTGCGGGCTCGGGGCCGCTTCGTCGGTCCCGTTGCCTCCGAAGGCTTTCAAGAGAATCGCGCGGCGGCGGCGTTTGCGATCCTCGGTGCGAAGCAGGTTGCCGGCGATGCGGTAGAGATAGGGCCTGAACTGCCCGCGCTCCTGATATCGATGGGAGAACTCGAAGAGACGGACGAACGCGTCCTGGGCGACCTCTTCGGCGCGATCCCGGTCCCGGGAGAGGGCGGTGAGAAATCGAACCAGGGAGCCCTTGTGGCGCTCGACGAGCGCCGCGAAGGCTTCCCGGTCGCCGCCCTGTACCCGGAGCATCAGCTCTCCGTCCTCCAGTGGCGCAGGTGGGGTCATTTCAATGGGTTCAACGCGGCAACCCCTCGAAAGTTCCCGGTGACGGCAGGGAGTTTCACTTCGAAGTACTTCTGGTGTAGAATGCCTCACCCCACGGTTCTAGTACGGCTGTCTTCTGACTCATCTTTTTATATAAGGCGAGCGCCATGTACCTTCATCATTATGGTTTCCGAGACAAGCCGTTCAAGCTCACCCACGACCCCGCCTACTATTACGGAGAGGCCCATCAGGTCGCGCTGAACGAGCTCTGCTACTCCATCGAGGAGCGGCACGGCCTCGCCATCCTTCTCGGTGAGCCGGGCACCGGAAAAACGACGCTGCTCCTTCGGCTCCTGCGGACCTTCACCCGCCAGCTCAACGGAGTGTTCCTCTCGGACGTCGCCGTCGGCGAGTCCTCCCTGATCCGCCAGGTCGCGCGAGCGCTCCTGGTGCCGTGCCGCCCCCAGGAGTCGACGGAAACGGTCTCTCAGTACCTCGACATCTTTCTCCGGGGACAGGTCACGGCCGGACGAACGGTCGTGGTCCTGATCGACGAGGCGCAGGGACTGACCGACGGCCAGTTCGAGGAGCTGCGGCACCTGACCAATCTCGAGCACAAGAACAAGAAGCTCATCGAGATCATCCTCGCGGGGCTTCCCTCGCTCGAGCGGAAGTTCCGGACTCCCGACCTGGAATCGCTGAGCCAGCGGGCGGTGGTGCGCTGCTGGGTGGAGCCGATGAGCCTCGAGCACACGCGCTCGTACATCAGGCACCGGCTCGACGTCGTCGGCGCGCCCAATCCCGACATGTTCACCCTCGACGCGGTGCAGGGGATTCACAACGCCACCCGGGGCGTGCCCCGTCTCATCAACATCGTCTGCGAGCGCTCGCTTCTCGTCGGCTACGTGGAAGAGGTCCAGGTGCTCAAGGACTCGCACGTCGATCAGTCCCTGGCGGACTTGAACCTGAAGCCCGTCGCCGACGGCAGCTACGATCAGGCGACGGGAGCGCTGGGATTCGAGGGGAGCCTCCTGCTCCGGATGGCGGCGCAGCTCGACACCATCATGAGGAAGCTCGAGGACCTCGAGAGCGCGACGGACGACATCGCGCAGAGAGGCGCGAAGGAAGAGCCGCGGCTGCGGCAGTGGCTGAAGTCTCTCCGGAGCAATCCCCTCAAGGAGCCGGAGTCCACTCACGCTCACTCGTTCGATGAGCTGGTGGACGCGCCGGTCTCTTCACTGACCACGGGAAAGCCCGAGACGAATCACTGATAGGGCCGCGCCTCACCCGCGGCATCGGCTTCATCGACTGGCGACCGTTTTGGGGATCCATCCATGCAGGAGTCCGAATCGCGAACGGGGCGAACGGCCCGAAGGCTCGGCGGGCTCATCCTCGCGGCTGCGCTTCTCCTGTCCGCGGCGCTCGAGGCTCAACCCCGAATCGCGCTCGAGGACGTCGAGTGCCTTCCGCGCGGGGAGTTCACTCAGTTTCTCGCGGGCATCCAGCCGGCATCGACGATCCGCGCCGCCAAGCTCTACTTCCGGTCGAGTCTCTACCCCGAGTTCTATTTCATGCCGATGAGCCTGGACGCTTCCGGCACTTTCGGGGCGGTGTTGCCCCTTCCCGCGGCGGAGACGACGAAGGTGGTGTACTACATCGAGGCCGTGGACCAGTCGTTTCAAACCTCGAGGAGCGATGAGATGGAAGTCGCCGTGTCCGACGGCTCCACCTGCCGCCGAGGTCCAGGCGCCGTGCTCTTTCCCGGCGGGAGCCCGGCCATCGTGGTGGGCGCGACCCAGGCGGGAATTCCCGCCATTCCCGCGGGATTCCAGGCCACCGGAATCACGGGATTTCTCTCGGCCACGGGAGGGATCGCGGCCACGGGCGGTGGCGGAATCGGGATCGGAGTCGGCGTGGGAGCCGCGGCCGGTGCGGCCGTCGGCGTCGGCGTGCTCGTCGCCGGCGGGGGGGAAGAAGACGTCGCCTCCACGAGCACCACGTTGAATGCGCCTCCTCTGGGCGGCGGAAGCACGACGTCGACTTACCCCGCGACTGCTTCGAGTCCCGTGACGAACACATCATCCGGGAGCTCGACCACGACCACCTCGACCTCGAGCGGTTCTCCCACGACCACCTCGAGCTCGCCCGCAACATCGACCATCCCGACCACGACGATCCCGCCCTCGACCACGACCACCTCGACCTCGAGCGGTTCTCCCACGACCACCTCGAGCTCG
>DAISKN010000143.1:8695-12113 GCA_036820975.1 Acidobacteriota bacterium
CCCGCGACATCGACCATCCCGACCACGACGACGGCCGCGCCCGCCGCGCTCGCGGCATGCTTCGCATGGCAGGCGTTGGGGAACTGCCAGGTGTCCTTCGATTCCTGCTCGACGCCGGAAACCTTCATCCAACGATACGAGTGGCGAATGCTGGGACCGCCGGTTCCCGAGCCGCCTCAGGTTGGGAGCTTCACCTTCGACTTCGCAGCCGATCCCCGTTGCCGGGGAACGATGAGCTTCAACCACCCCGTGCGCCTCACGGTCTTCGACAGCCTCGGCCGAAGCGACAGCGTTCAGCAGAACGTCTCCGTCCGGCCTGGCGCGACTCTCCGTACGGACGAAGGGGCGAGCTCGATTCTCTCCTTCAAGAGCCGGCTGGTCGCGCTGCCCGCGGATGGAAGCGTACGAGGACAGATCGTGGTGAACGGAGCGCCTCTCGCGCCCGGGGACAACGGCTCGGCGTCGCGGCACGAGGTGCGGGTGGGCGCGGGACTGGTTCGGATCGAGGCCACCCTCTCGACCCCGGCGTCGCCGGGAAGTCTCTGGGAGCTCGATTTTTCATCGAGCGCGGGCCTGGTCGCCGGGAGCCTGCGCCCCGAAGGGGGCGCCGTCGTCAGCGCCGACGAGCGCCGCATCGTATTTCGCCTGAACGGCGATCGCGGCGAGTCGGTTCGGCTGCGAGTTACGATTCGATGACGGCGGAGCCTCCGCCGGAGGCTCCGCCGCCGAAAAGACTAGGTGCCGGCCTTGACGGTCGTGGTCCAGGTCGTGTCGCCCCACGAGAGCGTGAGCACATCGCCCTTGATGGCCATGGTGAAGACGTCGACCGCGGGGCCGGTCCCCTTCTTCATCGGCACTCGCGCGACCTCGTCCTTCGCGATATTGCTGTAGCCGTCGAGCCTCGGCCAGAGCTCTTTCTTCATCTCCGCCGGAGCCTCGGCCCAGATTTCTACCAGGGGGATGCCGGCGTTCTTGTTGATCACGAGAGACCAGTCGCCCTGCGCCGGAGCGTGAACGTAGACGCTGTACTTGCCGGCGGGAACGGGCTTGCCGCCGATGTTGAGGGCTGTCTGGGTGTCGAGGGTCGTGACCTGGTTCTCCCCGGCGCGCCAGATCCGATCCTCGGGAAGGTCCTTCATGAGCGCGTCGAGCGTCCGGCCCTTGAGGGCGGGACGGCCGTAGTCGATCACGACCTTCTTGCCGTTGATAGTGGCCTCCGCCTTTCCGCGCGGCTGGCCCTGCTGGGCGACGGCCAGACCCGCGACGGCCGCGAGAGCTACCGCCATGGCGATTCGTTTCGTCATCATCGTTCGTCGAACTCCTTGTTACGGCGTTACGGTTTTTTTCGGGTTGAGGGATCGATTCGGGGCCCGAGCGCGGTTGTCGATGCGAGGAGGAGAGAATTCAATTCTTTGAATTCCGACTCGGACGCCCCGCAGCAGTATAGCGCGGCGATGAAGAGGGACCGGAATTCTACGGCGACAACTGAAAGTCCTCGGAGAACCAGACGCCGCCGCGTCGATAGGACACCCGGGCGAAGTACGCGCTCTCGCGGGAAGGAAGCGGCGCGTCGAGGAAATCCTCGCCGCTCCGGAGTCCGCTGTCGACGACGTCGCTCGCGCCCTTCGACGTGCCCACGTGAAGCCGCCACTCGATGACGGGCACGCCGTCGGAAACGAGTCGGACACGAACCGCGTCCCCTCCGGCGAGGGTCGTCGAGATCACCCGAGGGGCCGGAAGGCTGCGACGAAAGCGCGCGACGGTCGCTCGCACCTCGTTCAGCGTGCGGGCATTGTCCTGCCGCTCGGTTCCCGAGGGAGCGCCGCCGAAGAGGACTCGCGGATTCGAGAAGCGCGCGACGCGCCTTCCCGGACCGTAGGCCATGATGGTGCGGAACCCCGCGACCAGATCCTTGTAGCCGAACGAGTACGGGAAAGCGCCCTTGGTCGTCGGATCTTCGGGCGCGTGATCGCAGCCGAGGTTGTGACCGAGCTCGTGCGCCATCGCGTACGTGGTGTCGATGCAGGTCCTTTCGACCACGGAGAAGGCCCACTCCGAGAACGAAGCCCCGGCCCGGCCCATCGAATAGGCGATCCCGCAGCCGTCTCCCTCCTCGACCACGAGCTGCACCAGATCCGCTCCGTAGGCTTCGCGAAGCCGGTGCACCTCGTCGAGGGCGCCGTCGTTCTCCTGTTTGAGGATCTCGAGATCCGACTCGGCCCGGCCCGCCTCCGCGAACGGGACTTCGGCGAGCTCGACCAGCCTCAACCGGGTCTCGACGCCGCTCTTCTCGAGCGCCAGGTTCGCCTCCGCGATACCGAGCGCGACGAGAGAGGCGATAACGTCGCCCCCTCCCGCCGCTCTCCGCGCCCTCGGCGTATAGACCACGAGCAGATCCAGCTCCGATCCATCGTCGAGGTCGAACGCGGCGGGAGGTCGCGAGGCTCGACCCGGAGACAGCGGATGGCGCTCCGGCGGCTCCGACGAGGGCGCGACCTCCTCGATGCGATAGAGCCCGGGGCCTCGTGGCCGGATCCGATATTGCGCCGAGGCCAGGCGAACGCTTCCCGAGAGGACGCCCCGGGAGACCGAGAGCACCACGGAGCTCGTCTCATCGCCCCGGGCGTACCCGACCCAGGTGAACCCCTCCGGCCCGGCGGGCACGAGCCTCTCGCGAACCAACTCGGCAGCCTCGCCCTCGAAGAGCTCGAGACGAAGAGCCTCGGCAGCCAGCTCCTTCGCCTCGAGGCGGATCAGGCGGCTCCGAAGGACGTCCGAGGGCCGCGTCCATAGATCGGCTCCGCTCCAGAAAAGAGGCAGTATGGCGAGAAGCCAGGGGTTCCACATGGCGGGCCCTCAATCAGGCTATCAGATCGGAGACGGCAGCGTCAGCCGAACCGGCTCAGCAGAAAGAACACCAGCACTCCGGTGACGGAAACGTAGAGCCAGAGCGGAAACGTGTACCGGGCGAGTCGCCGGTGCCGCTCGAACCGTCGGGTGAAAGCGAAGAAGAGTGTCGTGAGCACCATCGGGAGAGCGACCATCGAGCCGAGGATGTGGGTTACGAGAACGAAGAAGTAGATCGGGCGCACCAGGCCCTGGCCCTCGAAGCGGGTGTCGCCTTGATAATGATGATAGACGACGTAGCTCGCGAGGAAGACCGAGGCCACGAGCAACGCCCCGAGCATCAGCTTCATGTGGAGCTCGCGACGGCGGCTAGGCTAGTCGGCTTCGGGTTCACTCCCGCAGAAACCCCCGTGCGTTCCACGGGGGTTTTTCGTTTGGGTCGCCAGCACGGCGGGAACGAGCGGAAGTACGTCCGGGAGCATCTCGGACTGACCATGGTTGAGTTCGTTCGAGCATCCCCTACCCTCTCCGCACCATCGACCAAGCGGCCCGCGAACATCCGTCGCAGTTC
>DAISKN010000144.1:0-12090 GCA_036820975.1 Acidobacteriota bacterium
GCGCATGTAGACGTAGAGCCCACCGGACTGGGGGAGCATGGCGCCGAGCTCGGCGAGTGCCAGGGCGCCGGCGAGCACTAGGAGGCCGGAGAACGCCCAGATGGCGATGACCAGGCCGGGCTCGGGAACGCGGCGCGCGATGAGGCTCGGGACGACGAAGATCCCGGAGCCGATGACGGAGCCCACGAGAAGGAGGGCGCCGTCCGCGAGCCCGAGCTTCCGCGGGAGATCGCTCACGGGTAACGAACCGGAACGAACGCATAGGCGCCAGGAACGCAAGGGCGCAGGCAGAGAAAATCAATAGAAGGGGGATAAGGGGACTGGAGGAGATGGGGAGGTAAGAACACCAATGGGTACTTATTCATCTTCCGATCCCCATGTATTTTCTTCTTTGCGTCTCTGCTACTCTGCGTCTTTGCGTTCGATCCGGTACAGCTTCGTCGCGGTTCGGATCAGGAGGCTTCCTCTTGCGATGGCGGGGGTCGCGAGGGCCACCTCGTCGAGGGAGTTCTTTCCCACCACCCGGAACTCCGGGCCCGCCTCGATCACGTACGTCACGCCTTCCTCGCTCAGGCAGAAGATCTTCCCGTTGTAGGCCCAGGGAGACGCGGTGAAAGCGCCGGCCACCGGATCGATGCGCTGCTTGTCGTAGATCTCCGTTCCCGTCCGGGCATCGTGGCTGGTGAAGAAGCCCCGGTCGTGGAGGGTGTAGTAGTGGTCGCGGTAGAGGATGGGAGAGGGGTTGTAGGGACCGGCCTGGCGGTGGGTCCACGCGACCTCGCCCCCCGGTTTGATGGCGTAGACCGGGCGCAGATCGTCTCCCACGTAGCCGGACGAGACGTAGAGCAGCCCGAACTTGGCGAACGGAGTCGGGATGGTGATGGACGACATTCCCGGTATTTCCCAGAGGAGCTTCCCGTCCAGATCGTAGCTCCGGATCTTGCTCGCGCCCGTGGTGACGATCTCGGTGTGGAGCTCGTTCTTCCAGACGTAGGGAGTCGACCAATTGGACTTCTCTTCGCGGGGAACGCGAAAGATCTCTTTTCCCGTCGCAGCCTCCAGGGCGAGAAGGTAGGAGTCCTCCTCGTTGTCGTTCACGAGGTAGAGCCTGCCTTCATGGAGCACCGGCGAGGAGGACGTGCCCCAGCCGTTCCGGGTCTCGTGAGGCGGGAGCTCTCTCCTCCAGAGAAGCTCTCCCTGGTGATCGAAGGCGAAGACGCCGAGATTTCCGAAGTAGACGTAGAGGCGCTCGGCATCCGCCACCGGGGTCTCGGAGGCATAGCTGTTCTTGAGGTGGCGGGCTTTCGAAGGCCTCGCGCGGTGAACTTCCTTCTCCCAGGCGACCGCGCCCGTGTCCCAGTCGAGCCCGTAGACCATCCATCGGTGCTCTCCTCCCGGAGTCTCCTGCGGACCGCCGGAGTAGAGTCCGGTCTTGGGAGCTCCGTGGTCGGTCTCGGAGACGACCGAGGTGACGAAGATGCGGTCTCCCCAGACGATCGGGGACGACCACCCGCGACCGGGAATCGAAGCCTTCCAGGCGACGTTCTCGGTGGCGCTCCAGGTCTCGGGAAGGTGCGGGTCCTCGGCGACCCCCATCGAGTCCGGACCGCGGAATTGCGGCCAGTTGTCGGAGGAGGCGGCGATCGTGAGGAAGAGAAGCGCGAGCTTCATGTTCCCTGGATCTCTTTCGCGACGCGGACTCCCGACGCGATCGCGCCGTTCATCGAAGCCGTCGCAGTGTGCTCGCCCGCGAAATGAACGACCCCCCCGGGCTTTCTCTCTATCGCGCGGAAATCCTTCTGGCCGACGCCGAGGAACGAGTAGCTTCCCCGCACCCAGGGGTCCTCGTTCCAGTACTTGATGGCGGCGCTCTCCCAGAGCTTGGGAGCTTCCGGCCAGACCTTCGTCACCTCCGCGAGGGCGGTCTCGAGGCGCGAGTCCTCGGAGAGGAACCCGAGCTTCTCGGCGTCGGCGCCGGAGGTGAAGCTCATCAGGATACCGCGCGGCCCGGGTTGATCGATGGACATGTGGTAGATGCGCCGGAGCATGGTGTCGGTGAAGACCCGCTGGCCGAGGCTTCCCGACTCGTCCCAGAATCTCTTCTTGAACTGCATCGCGACTTTCATCACCTGCCCGTAGGAGAGCGAGTCGATGACTTTCGTCTTCTCGGGAGAGAACGCCGGCGTGACCTCGACGTCGCGCAGGACTTTGAAGGGAAGGGCGAGGACGAGCTTCGGCGCCCGCATCGACTGGAGCGAGCCGCCTTCCTCGAACCAGACTTCGGCGCCGTTCGCGTCGTGGACGATGCGGCGCACCGGCCGCCGGTAAAGGACCTTGTCGGAGAGCGCCCTCGCGAAGGCCTTCGGAAGCTGGTCGTTGCCCCCCAGGATTCGGCCCTCGTCCACGTCCTCGTTGAACCCGCCCTCGTGCACTCCGCTCATAACCAGGCCGTAGGCCGACATCTCGTGCGGCCTCGCCGTCGATTCGGTGGCATTCAAATAGGTGTAGAGGGCGATGATGTCCCGAGGCGCTCCCTCTTCCAGGAGGAGCTCCACGACGGAGAGGTTGTCGAGCTTCTGGATTTCCGGAGGAGGGGCCTCCCGGTCCTTGACCATCGCCGCGAGGCGCTTGATGTACTCCGTCTCCTGTCCGAAGAGCCGGCCCTTCTTCGTGCCCTCGAAGGGGAGCGTCGCGGTTCCGTCCTTGATCGCCCGCATGGCGATCTTCCGCCCGCGGACGAAGACGCCGTCGTAGAGCTTGGCCGTCAGGACCTTGAGGCCGAACTCCTTGCAGTAGAGGTGATCGTACTCGTCGGTCGCGTCGACGTATTCCGCACCCATTTCGGCGTAGAGCCCGTCGGCGAAGGGATCGCGATACGTCCGCACCCGTCCACCGGGCCGGGAGCGCGCCTCGAGGACGGTGACGCCGTAGCCGGCTTTGTCGAGCTCGTACGCCGCCGCCAGGCCGGCGAGACCGGCGCCGACGACCAGAACTCTCGTTCTTTCGGCGGACTGCGCCGCGAACGAAGCCCGCGGAGCCAGGCTCGCCGCGAGAGCGGCGCCCGTCCTCTGAAGGAAGGACCTTCGATTCATTCTACCCTCCCGGATTCTTTCGGAGCGGCGCCCGGACCCTCGAGACGAACATCTCGATGAACCGGGGCCAGTCGAGATCGTGCTGCACCGCCATCTTCCGGGCGCCTTCGGCCCCGGGCCAGAGCTCCGAGCCTCCCACCGAGACGCCGTAGTTGATGCCGCGATGGGTGTCGACGTCCACGTAGAGCTCCTCGGTCGTGACCAGAGTCCGATCGATGAGGCTCGCCATCGCCACCTGGTCGTACATGAGCCAGTCGCGCTCGGGCTCGGTCCGGAAGTGAGGCCCCATGGTCTCTTTCAGGAGCGCCGTGATGGGAGTCTCGGTCGAGACCATTTCGTCGTACCACTTCTTCGTGAGCTTCGTCTTCCGCGACACGTTCAGAGGCGAGAGAAGAATGGGGACCCCCGACCGGAGCGTCTTTCTCGCGGCTTCGGGATCGACCCAGAAGTTGAACTCGGCGTTGGGGGTGATGTTGCCGCCTCCGTCCTCGAGCGACGCCACCGCGCCCCCCATGATGACCAGCTCTTTGATGCGGGAGGCGAGTCCGGGCTCCTTGCCGAGGGCGATGGCGACGTTCGTGAGCGGGCCGAGGGCGACGATGGTGACGCCTCCGGGACTCGCCATCACCGTCCTCACGATGAAGTCATAAGCGCTCTCCGCCTCCGCGGATTTCCTGGCGAAACCACCGGGAGGGGGAGGTGGAGGCTCGTCCGACCACCATTTCCCGTAATTGGACGAGGCGAAGTCGCTCTTCTCGTGGACCAGGGGCATGTCGGCGCCGCGGTAGACGGGAATGTCGGTCCTGCCCAGGATCTCGAGAACCCGGAGCACGTCCGAGGTCCCGCGCTCGAGGCTCTCGTTGCCGGCGACGGTGGTGATGCCGAGGATCTCGACCTCGGGCGACTGGAGAGCGAGGAGAAGCGCCATCCCGTCGTCACCTGGGGGCAGGATGAAGTCGGTGTCGAAGATGATGCGATGGGGTTGGGAGAAGGACGCACCGGTCCCGAGCAGGAGACCAAGAGCTGCTGCTCCCGCGAGCCGAAACGCAGCCATGGGCCGGGAGAGTATCACAGCGTGCGAGGGCGATCGCTCCCGCGGTCACTTTCTCGTCCCGGGTATGGAGCGAGGGAATATGGAAGCCGGTCGTCCGCGAGCGAACGATCGACCGCATAGTCAGCAGCGACCCTGAGTGGAAACCTCCCGAAGCGCCGTGTACCGTCCACTGACGCTGCCGAACCAGGTCTCCGGACGCCTGTGCCTCCCGAAGTAACGCAAGCGGAGTTTCGTTGCGGATTACTTCTCGGACGGGAGGTAGGTTTTGTCCCGCGGATCGCTCTCTACGGTGGGGCAGGTCGAGAGGCTCTTCGCGCGCGTTCGCCCTCTCGAAGCTCACGGAGCGCCTGAAACGGGCCGGTGACCACCGGTGTCCCTTCGGTGATGCCTTCGACCTCGATTTCGAGCCCGCCGATGATTCCCGTCCGGACCGGTAGGAAACCGACGGTGTCCTCCTGAAGCGTGAAGACCCCCGTACGCTCCGATCCGCTTTCGGGATCGTTGCGCAGCACCACGGCCTGGAGCGGCACTGTGAGGACGTCGCTCTTCTCGCTCGTCAGGATCTCGGCGTCGCAGGTGAGTCCCGGCCTGAGGCCCGCGTCGGGCGCGTCGAGGCGGATGACGACCCTGAACTCGCGCGCCGCGGCGGGACCGGCGACCTGGAGCGCGCTCGCGCCGACGGTGACCACCCGCCCGGTGAACTCCGTCCCCGGCAACGCGTCGAGAACGATCTTCGCGGGCTGTCCCGCCTGGAGTCTCAGAACGTCCGCTTCGGCGACCTTGACCTCCGCGTTGATAGCGCTCAGATCGGACACCGTCATGAGGATGGTTCCCGGCTGGTTCTGCACCCCGATCACAACCATTTCTCCCTGTCGCACCGAAAGGCGCGTCACCACTCCGTCCATGGGTGCGGTGATGTCGGTCTTCGCCACCACGTCCTGGGCGCGAGCGGTCTGCGCCCGTGACTGAACCACTCTTCGTTCCGCGGCGGAAAGGACCTCGGCCGCGCTCGCGGCGTCCGCGGCCGCCGCGGCGAGCTGTGCCTCGGTCGCATCGGCGGCGGCCTGGACGCTGTCGAACTCCGCCCGGGCGAGGAGCTCCCGATCCACGAGCTCCCGGGCACGCTCGAGCTTGAGCTTCGCTTCCAGCACCCGGATTTTCGCGAGCTCGAGGTTGGATTGCGCCGCCCGCTCGCGCTCCCGCGCCGCCCGCGTCTCCGACTCCAGAGTCTGAACCAGAGCCTCGGCGGCCGCGAGATCGCTCCGGGCCTGCACGGCGTCGATGCGGGCGACGACCTGGCCGCTCTTCACGGCATCACCTTCGTCCACCGTCAACTCCACGAGCCTCCCCATCACGCTCGAGCCGATGTCGGCGTAGCGGGTGGCGACGATCTCCCCCGAGGCATTCACATAGGATCGGAAAACCGACCTGCGGGTGACGGTCTCGACGTCTACGGTAACGACTTCCGGGCGCCCGCGCCGAACGAGCGCGATCGCGCCCAGCAGACCGACGAGAGCGAGCGCTCCCCACAATACCGGCCGGCGCCGCATCCGCTCCACGATTCCCGGCGTCATGGATCCACTCGCTGTGGTGACATGAAAAGCATCGTAAGATTACCATGCCGTGCTCCGAGCCCATGGACAGTTCTATCGAGACGTCGTCGCGGAGGCCTGGGGCTCTTGTCGCGCGAATCCTTTGAGGTCGGCGCTGGGCGCTCTGGCGATCGCCGCCGCCATCGCCACCGAGACCCTGGTCATCACCGCCGTCGACGGCGTCGCGCGCTACGCGAAGCTGACCGCGGCACGGACGTTCGGAAGCGATACGTTCGTCCTCGCCAAGGTTGCCGCGCCGGGGCAGCTGAGCCGCCGCGAGCTCGCCGCCAGGCTCGAGCGGAACCCGCCAATCCGGAGAGCGGATCTTCGCTTTCTCGAACGCTTCGCTTTCGACAAGGTCCTCTACGCCCCGAGCGCTCAGCGAGGGGCCGAGGTCACCGCCGCCGGGCGCGTCTACGAGACGGCGCTCGTGACCGGCACTTCCTCGAATCTCGCCGTGATTCGCGATCTGGGAATCGAGGAGGGTCGCTTCCTCCGCCGCGACGAGGAGTCCCGCGCGGCGCAGGTCGCGGTCATCGGCGCCGACGTCGCCGAGGCGCTTTATCCCGGTCTCGATCCCTTGGGCCGCAGCCTGAGGCTCGGAGGACGGGGCTTCGAGATCGTAGGAGTCCAGGCCCGGCAGGGCGCGGCCGGAGGTGCGTCGCTCGACCGTTACGTCTGGATACCGCTCCAGGCTTTCGAGAGGATCTTCGGCGCTCCTGACACGCTTCTCGTTTTCGGTCAGGCGCCCGACCCCGAGGAAACGACCTCGGCGGAGGATCACGCCCGCGCCAGCATGAGGGCCCGGCGGCAGCTTCGCCCTGGAGTCGAGGACAACTTCGACCTGCTCGCGCCGGAAGCAGCCAGGAGCTTCGTTCTCCGATTGTCCGAACGTGTGGGGGCCGCGGCGCCGCCCATATCCGCCATGGCGCTCTTCGCGGCGATCGTGGTCATCACCAACACGACTCTGGTGTCGGTGACCCAGCGGACCCGCGAGATCGGCGTGCGCCGCGCCGTCGGGGCGACGCGCCGGCAGATCATGGCGGAAGTCTTCTCGGAGTCGGTTCTCGTCGCCTTCTCCGGAGGATTGATGGGCATACTCGCGACGCTCGGGCTCGTCGCCGGCGTCTCTCGGGTTCTGTCGTTCGAGCTCGGTGTGAATCCGTCCGCCGTCGTCTGGGGCTTCGCTACCGCCTCCCTCAGCGGGCTCGTCGCCGGCTGGTATCCGGCGAAGCGCGCTTCGAGCATCGACGTCATCACCGCCCTTCGGCTGGAGTGAGGTGGTTCCATGGTCTACGGGGAATCTTGGCAGATCTGGCGGTCGGCGATGCGCGAGTCGGCATCGATCGCCCTCGCCTCCGTTCTCGAGTATCCACTCCGATCGACCCTCGCCATCTCCGGCGTCGTCATCGGGGTCGTCACCGTGGTCCTCGTGGCCTCGGTCCTCGCTAACGTCCGCGACCAGGTGGGCCTGCTCTTCCGTGAGCTGGGAACGGAGAACGTCTTCGCGTTTCACCTCTCGGGCGATCCCTATCAGGAGGCGTCGGAGCGGGAGGCCCGACGAAGACCGCTCCTCCCGAGCTATGCCAGGCCGCTCGAGCGCGAGGGGCCGTCGATCCGTAGAGTCGCCGTCCAGGCGATCGTCCCCACCGTCGTGAACGGGAGACCCCTGGTGGCCCGCGCCGGGGGAAGCGAATCGGACACGGTTCTCGTCGAGGGAGCTTCGTCCCCGTATTTCGAGGTCGTGGGCGCGGATTTCGCGCACGGGCGGCCTTTCACCGAGCTCGAGGACCGGGCCGGGGCCTCGGTCGCCATCGTCGGCGCGAATCTCGCCCGCGCCCTCTTCGGCCCCGAGCCCGCACCCGGGAAGTCGCTCACGCTTCTGGGAGAGAGGTACTTCATCGTGGGCGAGCTCGCGCTTCGCCGCGGCGGCTTCTTCGGCGAGAACCGTCAGGACAGCGTGCTCTCGATTCCGTTGGGAACGGTCTCCCGGCGGTTCCCCGAAGTCGACCGTGTGGTGCTCTACATCCAGGCGGAGCCGGGAAGGCGCGATGGGGCCTTTCGAGAAGCGGAGATGATCCTGAGACGCCTGCGCAAGCTTCCTCTCGGCGAGCCGAACGATTTCAACCTGTCGACCTCGGAGCAGATCATCCGATCCTTCGATCGGCTGAGCGGTCGAATCGTGCTGGCCACGGTGGGGCTCGCCGCGGTGAGCCTTCTCATCGGCGGCATCGGGGTCGCCAACGTCATGGTCATGGGAGTGACCGAGAGAACGCGCGAGATTGGAACCCGCCTCGCCCTCGGCGCCCGGAGGCGGGACGTGAAGCGGCAGTTCCTCCTGGAGGCGGCGCTGCTCGCCACGGTCGGAGGTGCTCTGGGCGTGCTCCTCGCGTCGATGCTGGGGCTTTTGATCTCCCTCTTCGCAAGCGGGTTCTCCGCGAGGCCTCCACTCTGGGCCACCGTCGCCGGCCTCGCGGCCTCGGTCGGCGTGGGCATCGCCGCGGGTTACTTCCCGGCCCGCCGCGCGGCGAGCCTCGATCCGGTCGAGGCGCTTCGCTACGAATAGCATGCCGGACGCAGCCGCCAGTCCGCGACCCGTCAATCCCGAGCTCTCCGTGGTCGTGCTCTGCTATCGCGCGCAGGAGCTGGCGCGCGACTTCGCCGAGCAGCTCGCCGGGGAGCTGGACCAGGCGGGAATCGATTACGAGCTGATTCTGGTGGCCAACTATGACGAGCGAATCCCGGATCGAACTCCCGAGATCGTGCGGGAGCTCGCGAGGAGCCACCCTCGAATCGTCGCCATCACGCGAGTCAAAGCGGGAATGATGGGTTGGGACATGCGCTCGGGCCTGAATGCCGCCCGCGGCGCCCATCTGGCGGTCATCGACGGAGACGGCCAGATGCCGTCGAGCGATATCGTCAAAGTGTACCGACTGCTCGAAGTCGGCGGCTACGACCTGGTGAAGACTTTCCGCGCCCAGCGCTTCGACGGTGCCTACCGGCGCACGATCTCCTGGTGCTACAACGTGCTCTTTCGGCTTCTCTTTCCCGGGGCGGCGAAGTTCCGGGACATCAACTCGAAGCCGAAGGTCGTGACCCGCGAGGCGTTTCGCCGCATGAAGCTCGAATCGAACGACTGGTTCACCGACGCCGAGATCATGATCGAGGCGATAAGAAACGAGCTGAGAGTGGGGGAGGTGTCGACGATCTTCCTGAAGAACGAACGCCGCGCCACGTTCGTCCCCGTATCCGCCATATGGGAGTTCCTGCGGAACCTCGTCTACTACCGGGTTCGCCTGTCGCGGCGCGGCAGGGTGAACGGAACGCATCCGAGCTGAATCCGCGAGGGCAGGTGATAGGATCGCCGCGGGGGTCCGAGACCTTGACGACAGTTCGTGCTACGTTCTTTCTCGTGATGCTTCCCCTCGCCGCGCACGCGGGGAGTTCCGGAGACTTCGGTCCGGCATGGGCCCGCTTCCAGGCCTACTTCTCCGAGGTAATGGAGGACGATCCGATGGTCGGAGGCGCGGTGTGGTTCTTCCACGAAGGGCGCGCTTCGGCGAAGCTTCTCCACGGGATGGCGGATCTCGGGGAGAGCCGGCGGGTCGACGAAGAGACGATATTCCACTGGGGCTCGGTGACGAAGACGCTCACCGGGATCGCGATCCTGCAGCTTCGGGATCGGGGTCTTCTCTCTCTCGACGATCCCGTCGTGAAGTACCTTCCGGAGCTTCGTAACGTCCATAACCAGTATGGCGACATGGAGGCCATCACCATCCGCCACGTCATGACCCACTCGGCCGGATTTCGCGCGGGAACCTGGCCGTGGGGGAGCGGAGAGCCGTGGCAGCCGTTCGAGCCCACGGAATGGGAGCAGCTGGTCGCCATGTTCCCCTATACCCGGATCGAGTTCGAGCCCGGGAGCCGATTCGGCTACTCGAACCCCGCGATCATCTTCCTGGGGCGGATCATCGAGATGCTCGCCGGGGAGGACTACGAGGTCTACGTCGACAAGAACGTCTTCAAGCCTCTGGGCATGCATCGGAGCTACTTCGACCGCACGCCGTACCACCTGCTGGCGTTCCGCTCGAACAACTATTCGGTCACGGACGGCGTGCCCAGGGCGAACGGCCTCGACTTCGACACCGGCATCACCGTTTCCAACAGCGGCCTCAACGCGCCGATTTCCGATCTCGGTCTCTACGTCGCGTTTCTGATGGGAGATCCCGCGCGGGAGAAGGAGTACGATCGAATCCTGAAGCGGTCATCGCTCGAAGAGATGTGGGAGCCGAGGCTTCCCATGACCGACCCGGTGGCGGAAACGACGGGCGAATCCCGGGAGTCCATCGGTCTCGTCTTCTTCGTCTCCGAGCGCGGCGGAATGAAGCTCGTAGGCCACACCGGAAGCCAGGCGGCCTTCCAGTCCTTTCTCTACGTGGATCCTCGCGCGCGGACCGCGGCCATTGCGGCGTTCAATACCGATGGCGTCGAGAAAGAAGGCGCGCGCCGGCCCGACGCGCGCAGGGTACTCACGCGGGTGCGCGAGCGGCTCTTCGAGGAGATCTTCCCGCTGTTCGCGACGCCCTGAGAGGCGTCGTCAGCTTCGCATCAGCTTCTTGTATCGGATGCGGTGCGGCGTCTCCGCGTCCTTACCCAGCCGGCGCTTGCGGTCCGCCTCGTAGTCGCTGTAGTTCCCGTCGAACCAGGCGATCTGGCTCTCTCCCTCGAAGGCGAGGATGTGGGTCGCGACGCGGTCCAGGAACCAGCGGTCGTGGCTCACGACCAGCGAGCTTCCCCCGAACTCCAGCAGGGCCTCTTCGAGAGCCCGGAGGGTGTTGACGTCGAGGTCGTTGGTGGGCTCGTCGAGGAGCAGGAAGTTCGCGCCTTCCTTCAGCATTCGCGCGAGGTGCACCCGGTTGCGCTCCCCTCCCGAGAGCTCCTTCACCCGCTTCTGCTGGTCGGAGCCGCTGAAGTTGAAGCGGGCGACGTAAGCCCGGGAAGGCACCTCGCGTTTTCCGAGGAGCACGTTGTCGTATCCGTCGGAGATCACGTCGAAGACGCTCTTCTCGCCGTCGAGAGTGCGGTCCTGATCGACGTAGCCGAGCTTCACCGTGTCTCCCAGGCGAAGGGTTCCGCTGTCCGGAGTTTCCTTCCCCACGATCATTCGAAGGAGCGTCGTCTTGCCGGCGCCGTTCGGGCCGATGACCCCCACGATGGCGCCGGGCGGCACCTGGAACGAAAGGCCGTCGATGAGGATCCGGTCCTCGAAAGCCTTCGTCAGGTTCTCGGCCTCGAGGACGAGCTTTCCCAGACGGGGCCCCGAGGGAATGTAGATCTCGAGGTCCTCCGACGCCTTCTCGTGCTCGGCGGAGAGCAGCTCCTCGTAGCGGGCGACGCGGGCCTTGCTCTTCGCCTGCCGCGCTCGCGGGGCCATGCGGATCCACTCGAGCTCGTGCTCGAGCGTCTTCTGCCTCTTCGTCTCCGCTTTCTCCTCGTTCGCGAGCCGCTCTTTCTTCTGCTCGAGCCAGGAGGTGTAGTTCCCTTCGAAGGGGATGCCGTAGCCGCGGTCGAGCTCCAGGATCCATCCGGCGACGTTGTCGAGGAAGTACCGGTCGTGGGTGACGGCGATGACCGTTCCTGGATAGCGCTGCAGGTGCTGTTCCAGCCATTGCACCGTTTCGGCGTCGAGGTGGTTCGTGGGCTCGTCGAGAAGGAGGATATCCGGCTCCTGAATCAGGAGTCGGCAGAGAGCGACCCGGCGCTTCTCTCCGCCGGAGAGCAGGTCCACCGGTGTCTCCGGGGGAGGGCAGCGGAGAGCGTCCATCGAGAAATCGAGCTCGGCCTCGAGACCCCAGCCGTTGACCGCCTCGATCTTCTCCAGGAGGGCGCCCTGTCGTTCCAGGAGCTTCTCCATCTCCTCCGGCGAGACGTCGGTCCCGAGCTTGTCGCTCACCTCTTCGTACTCGCGGAGGATGGCGACGACTTCTTTCTTCCCTTCCTCCACGATTTGGCGAACGGTCTTCCCCGACTCGAGCTTCGGTTCCTGCTCGAGGTAGCCGATGGAGTACCCCTTGGAGAACGAGAGCTCGCCCTGGTAGCCGTCGTCGAGTCCGGCGATGATGCGGAGAAGAGTGCTCTTCCCCGAGCCGTTGAGCCCGAGGACGCCGATCTTCGCGCCGTAGAAGAACGAGAGATAGATGTCGCGCAACACCTGCCGCTTGGGCGGGAAGACGCGTCCGACACCGACGAGGGAAAAAATAATCTGCCGATCGTTTGCCATGATGCGGCGCGATTATAGCGCAGCGATCGAGCGTCAGCTTCCGGGCGCGGGCGCCGGGCTCGCCGGCTCTCC